>DJXP01000031.1:0-61567 GCA_002449785.1 Clostridiales bacterium UBA7001 | reverse complement strand
TTATTTTACATCATTTATTTTTTCATCTACCTTCATTTTTTTCGTCTCTATTAATAGATCCTTTTAATTCTTGTGCGGTCTCTTGTAGAACAACAACTATTTCGCCGTTTTTAAGTTTCTTTATTTCTAGAAATTTAAGCCCTCTAAACATAGTAGCAAAAGTTATTATCGCATCTACCATATCATCACATTTTCCCATTTCTAGCAATTGTTTAGCACCTGCAACTATCTGTTGCTTTTCATCTTTAAACAAACCTGTATCTCCATCAATTTGAATTCGAATATTATTAATAATATTATTATTATTAATTTCTTCTACAGTATTTTCTCCAGGGTTACTTTGTTCATTACTAGCTATTATTCTTTTAAACAATTCTCCAAATATACTCATATTTATCATCTCTCATAATAAAATATATTAACTATTGAATTTTATACAATCTTTAGTCTTTTTCTATATCAGGTTCACTAGCATTTACTTGAAGCGAATCACGGCTATTTTCCATTAATATTAAACTTTTAATGACGTTTTGTAAAGATTCAGCCTCAGTTGTTAAGCTTTTAATTGATTCCATTATATTGTTCATTTGAGTATTTACAACTTGTAACATTCTTGATGTTAAACTCGTTTTTTTCCCACATTCATATACCATCCATTCATCTATAGCCTAATCAAAACAATATACCGCATATGGAGAGGATGCACTTATTAAAGTTTTATAATCTTGTTCTGAAATATCTCTTACTCTAGTACTATGATCAAAATAACTTTTGACATTTGAACTACTATTTAAATTTAATAACTGAGGTCCTATATTTTCAATATATCCATCTGTTTGAATATCATATGCTCTGATTCCTGTACTATCTGATGTTTTGTATATTATAGTTGCTCGTGTGCCCATTTTTTACCTCCCATTATTTTTATTATTATATTTGTATATATGTATATATGTAAATCCGATTATATGCAGTTCATAATACATATTTACTTAGTATAAATGAATATAACATATTATTGTATATGTGTCAATATATGAAATAATAGCCAAGTATCAAAGTTTTGTGTAAAAATGATATATTCTTTTACTATAACTTTAACTTGAAAATTAAAAAGCACTTTTATTGGATTTAACCGTAAAAGTTGTACTTCCGGTTGGAATATTCTCTGAAGAACTTTCTGTTATATCAAATACTACTTTATTATCATTAAATGTAATTGTTCCTTTTATATTCCAATCTCCTTCATTTTTTATATCAAATTTTGCAATATTTTTTGTGATATTAGCTGATGCGTTTTCGAATGTTGTAATTCCTTCAACTATAAAATCAAAATCCACTTTGCTATCACTAATATTATTTACTCTAAATTCTTTTTCAGGATATGTGCTATCAGGATATTGCCATATTGATTTATATGCCGATAATCCGGTTTGAGTATCTCCATTTTTATTATTGCTTGATGTAGATGTATTAGTTTGATTTTTCGATGTTTTATTTTCTGTTTTAGAGGTATTGCTAGAATTATCAATTATTACATTATTAGTAGTATTGTTAGAAACATCACTTTTTTTGTCATTAGTATTATTGATACCAGCTATATTTACAGTAGAATTGTAATTATCATTTTTCCCAGTATCATTTCTGTTGCTACCAACTTTTGATAATAATAATCCTCCTATAAATCCTACTAAAAAAATTAAAATTAAAACTATAGCTTTTTTGTTCATTTTCTTACATAATATATTCAAAATTGAATGTATTATTTCTCCTTTCTATAACTTTTTTACAAACAGATCTGTATTTCACACCATATCCTATAGATATAATTACATCCAAATTATAAAAATGTTTAATTGATGTTTTACTCTACCAACTAAAATTTTTTGTAATGTATTATTCATCTATTATTTACAGCATGAAGTACAATTCTTCTTTTATTAGAGCTTGAACAAGTTGATAAAGTTAAAATATTACTTTCATTAGAAAGATTAATTCCAAAATCTTTTATACTTCTATTTTTTATATTATTTAAATATTCATCATAATTGTCAAAAGTTGTAGATAAATAATAATCTTCATTTTCTATTTCATAAATTGAAAAAACTTGATATTTTTCCTTTCCATTTTCTGTCCAAAATTCTATTTCTAAATTATCTTTTTCATCATACCATGTTTCTTTTAAAATATTTTTTAGACTTCCAAATATACTTCCATCCTTTCTGTTATGACCGTATATAATTATATTTTTATCAGTGCCATCTAATTTATTTCTATAATCCATAAAAACCCAACCAGCATTGCTTTTTGTTTTATCAAACGAATGATATAAATAATAATCATTGTTATTAGTTTTAACAACTGGATATTCAATATTTGTTCCATTTACTCTAATCCAAGCTACTGTATCATCATTTTTTTCTTTTAATTTTTTAAAATCGATAGAAGAATACTTACCGTTTGCATTTTTATTACCTGTTTCATAAACTATTGCAGAATTAGCTAATCTCTTTTCTTCTTCAGTATGTTCATTTAATTTGCACCATTTTAATATTTGAGTTAAAGAAAAAATAAAACACATAATAAATAATAATTGTAATATGGAAAAAATTGTATTATGCTTTACAGATTTATAATAATCTTTGCTAGATGGTTTAATCTTATTTCTTACTTTATTAATACGAGAATTATTTACTCTTTGCATTTAATCCTCCGTTTTTCATTACAGTAATTACAACAAATCCTAGTAATGAAATTAGTGCTACTAAATAATATTTATCTATACTATCAAATGTTTTTGGATTATTTGTACCTTCAACACTTGATAAAGAACTTTCTCCATTAGATTCAGATAAAAATTCTTTAATTTCTAGATTACCATTTTTTATTTTTAATACATAATTTTCAAATTCTATACTTTCTAATGTTACTTCATAATTTCCAGCGGTTTCTCCTAATTTTCTATAAATTTTTAAATTTTTTAAGGCTTCTTTTACATCATCATCATATATTTCTTTTTCATCATAAGAATAAGTTAATTCTGGGTCCTTTTCGCCAATCATTTTTTCTTTATTATCGACTGTAACAAATATTTCTTTAGGAACTACTTTTAAAATTGCATCAGATAGTTTTAATGTTTCATAGCCTTTTGATGACTCTGCTTTTACATCTACTTTTATGTTACCAACATTAGTTATTTTGGGAAGTTCTTCTGTCCATTCATTTTCTCCATCTAGCTTATAATAAATAGTGTATGATTCAGAATATTGTCCATCAATAATTGCTTGTCCACTATGTTCGCTTGCATCATATACCCATTCATTAGTTTTAAATTTTATTTTCCTTACTACAGGTTCAGGTGTTACACTAGTAGGGTAAAGATAAGTATGATTACTGATTTTATTATCTCCTACTTCAAGTAATGGATTTATTTCTGAACCAGCTGGAATATCAGATCCAGGAGTTACTTTAGTTGAAAAACATCCTTCATCACCTTTAACAACATATACACTAGAATCTTTTACAATTACTCCGAAAGCTTTGTAGCTATCTGGCATATTAAGTTCATAATTTTCTAGAGTATTTGCTAAATTATATACTTCAAATATCGCTCCGTTTGAGGTATCTATTAAATCAGATGTAACTGCTTGCAAAACTTTACCATCAATTGTTATTGTATTATTACCAGTTATAGTATCTTCTATAGCTGATTTGGTTCCATCTGAATATGCTTTAATACTTGTATTTTCTGTTTTTAAGTTTAAAGTAGAAATAGTTTCATTATTTGCACCACTTCCTATGCCAGATGAGCCCCAACCACCAATTATTGCATCAAAATCTCCACCAGTAATACTTACATTTAAACTAGTATCTGCTCTATATTTTGTAGCATGTGTATCATTTAATCCAACACCTGATCCAATTCCAGCAGCACCAGATTTTTCATCACTACTACTTGTATATCCTTTAATTGTTCCAAATGCTCCACCAGATATTTCTATATTACATTTTTCAACACCATTTCCTGAACCTATACCAGCAGCATAAGTTCCTCCTTCAACATTTTTAAATGTTCCATCAGAAATTTTTATTATCGAATCTTCATAACTAATTGTTGGAGCACCATTTCTTTTAGAAGAAAGTGCTGCTGCCCCATAACCTATTCCAGGAGATCCAGTTCCTCCTTTAGCATTTCTTATTTCTCCACCATTTATATCTAAAATAACAAGTCCTTGGTATCCACCTCCAATTCCAGGTCCTCCTTGATAAAGTGAACCAGAATTACCATTTCCACCAATTGCATTTTCTATAATTCCTCCACTTATCTTAATATAGGCATCGCATTCATATCCTCCACCTATACCTGCACCAAGCCATTCGCTTTTGGCTTCTTTTATAATACCACCAGTAATTTCAATATCTGCATAAAAATAGCCTGGTCCTTCATCTCCACTTTTTGCCTTTGTGCTTCCAATTCCAGAGCCTATTCCAGCTCCTCCACCTCTACCTTCGCTATGTTCTATAGTACCACTATTAATAATGATTTTACCACTATCTGCGTGGTTTCCACCACCTATACCAGCTCCACCAGAATATCCATCAGCTGTGATATTTCCACCATTAATTGTTATAGTACCATATTGAATGTGATTAGCTTTTATATTACTACTACTTGAGGCAGTTCCAATTCCAGCTCCTCCACCTTCACCTTTAGCTACAATTGTACCACCATTTATTGTAATATTTCCAGATAAAACACCATTATTTTTACTACCTCCAATTCCTGCAGATGATTTTCCTGTTGTTGTTAACTTTCCTTCACCTTCTATAATTAAATTCGCTAAACTTCCATTTATATTTGCAACTTCTATTCCTGCATAATTATTTCCAGCAACTAATGTGTTTTCTCCTATTAATCTAATAGTAGCAGTATTCCCTTCTATAATAGAAATTGGACTTCCAGATGTAGATGTAATATTTAAATTATTAATATTAACAGTAGCTATTCCGTCAATAACAATATTTTCTGTACTAGTTCCACTTACAGTTACTTCTCCAGAATGAATATATAGTTTTTCTTCTTTATATTCATAACTAGTGTCTTCTGTTTCTTTTATTATATTAAAAGTACCAAAAGTTTCTGCTTTTGATACTGTATAAAAAAATGTATTAAACATAATAAATAAAATTAAGTAAAATAATATAATCTTTGAAAGTTTCATTATTACCCCCATAATAAACTATTTATATTATTTTAACATAAATCCATAAAAATAATCGATATTAATAAAAAAATTTATGTAAATGATATATTTTTGTTACAATGTTACAAAAATATGAATTTCAAAATTATTCTCTTTTTTCTACTATTTAATTAAATAATATTTGTATATTTGTTTTAAATGTAAAATGCATTTTTCTGATATTGGTTTATTTACATATTTATTTATTAACTTTATATATTTGTTTATTGAATTTTCTTTTTCTATTATTTGAATCACTATATTTGTATTTTTAATATTTTGTAAAGATTCAATTAAAAGAATTATTGCATATAATAAGTAATCTGCATATGTATTACAATACTTAAACTTATCAAATTTTATATTATTTAAATAATAATATAATACGTCATCTGATACATCTTTCATATCTAAATTAGGATTCTGTTCTTTATAATGCTTTTCATCGTTTATAATTTCTCTTTCAATATAATATGTCGCTCCAACACATCCATTGTCAATTGCATCAATGATAGAAGCTAATTCTATTAGTTTTAATGCCTCTTTGTTGATATTTGCTAAATCATCTTTTGGAATATAGTTAACTCCCATATGATACTTAATTACATTCTTTATAATATCTAGTTCATTTGATGATGGTATATTATTTCTTTTTTCCTGTTCTTCAATAAATTGCTTTCCAAGTAAATAATGTGATAAAATTCTATCATCAAATGATTTTATTTTATCATATTGAATGAATCGTCCCACATCATGAAACTTCATTGCAACTTCTAATAGTCTATTATTTGGATATATTTGTTTTGCTATAGCAGATGTTCTTTTACAATGTTCATACTTGTCTATTTTATGTATTTCATCAATATTTTGTTTTTCTAAATAATTATCAATCCATTCTTCTAATTCATTAAGGTTTCTATCATTAATACTCATTCGATAAATACTCCTATTTATTATTCTACTATTAAAAAGCTGGACGTTTTTTGCCCAGCCTATATTTTATTAATAACAATGACCATCGTTATCATCATAATTATGATGAGGAATTTCTAAATTAGGAATATCATCTTTAAAAAATAGTTTACCGATTGGATGTACTCTCACGCTTTCAGCAAATCTCATAGCTGTTCGTAGCATACCTTGAAGAGCAGAAATTTGTTCTTCATTTGCTTTACGAATGCTACTTTCTTCTTTAAGTTGCTCTATTAATTCTTTCTCAGTATCTGTAAATCCATATGTATCATAATCTGACTGAGAAACATCAAGAAGTGATTGATTACCATGTATAGCAGAATATACTATGGCAGATTTTGCAACAGAAGTTCTTTTAGATTTATAGTATTCATCAAGATCAGGATAAATTTCAACTACTTTTCTATGATGCTCATCATAAGATGTCATTAAATCTTCTACAGTATGTCTTTTTTTAATATAACTACTTGTTAAGGCTATACTATTGCGTAAAAAGTCTCTATAGCTAATGAAACCAAAATCAACATATTCTCCTAGCATATTATTTTTTGAAAGTAGTTTTTCGGAGCTTCCTAATCCTCCATCTAACGGTCCAGTAGAATCCCTAAAAACATTTATATCTTTTATTAACCCATTTTCAGTTAAATTAGTACTATATTCTACACTCGTAAAGTCGCCAAAATCTGATGCTTCTATATATTTTCCACTGTAAGTTTGACCACCCGATATAATATCAACTTTTCTAGACCATCCATCAGACCTTTTTTTACCTACAGTATAAGTGCCATTATTTACGTCAAAAATGATTGAAAAATGACCACTTGCATCTTTATCAGAATATTCTTCCAAACATTTTTCAAATATAGCTGGTTTTTTTAATAACTCCGGATCCATACCTGAATTTAATAATATAGTTTTACATTCTTCTCTATTCATAATTATTTCTCCATAAAAATCATTTGTTAACATATACAATCTTCAATAAATTTATATTTTAACTAAGCAATTTTTTCCCTTCTTGAAAAGCATTTCCGACTTTATTACCAATAATATAATATCCATGATTATATGGATCATATGAGATAATACCAATTTCGCTTAAATTAATAGAACCATCAGAATTTAAATATTTATCTTCAGCTTTGACACTTACAACTTCTACTAGTGTTCCATCATCTTCAAATCCTAATACCTTACATTCCATACAAATTGGATATTCTTCTATAATAGGTGCATCAACTTTATCAGATTTTATACTATGCAAACCTGACTTTTCGAATTTATCACTTACATTATTAGCGGAAACTATTCCAAAATAATCTGATTCGATCATTAAATCTTTCGTTGCTAATGATATTGTACAAGCCATAGTCTTTTTCATATTTTTAACTGTTTTATGAGATTCTGTTAAACATAATTTCAAATGATTCATACTTTGAGCCATTCCCCATGCTGCATTCATAACATCTACAGTCCCATCTTCATTATATGTTGCAATCATTAATACTGGCATTGGAAAAATACCAGGAGCAATTTTTAGTTCTTTTTTCATAATTAATATCTCCTTTCAAACACAATAAAACTTTTTTATTTATTTTAATTATTTTTTTATTATATCCCAATATATCTTTTTTATGTCTTTTTCATCTTTATATTTATTTTCCATTGGACACATTCCGGTATTATCTTTATTAATAATAAAAGGAACTTTTGTTTTGTAGTTAAATTCTATATTATATTCCTTTAAAATTGGAATTGCATATTCACTTATAACATCTGCATATATTTGTTTTACACCAGATATTGCAAGTAAGCTTCCTGCAAGTTTGCCAATTACTTTATCAGCTATTATGGCACCTTTAAGAGCTTTTTCATTTTCATGTAATATTTCTTTAATATCTTTTACTCTGTCTTGATAGTATTCTTTAATCACTCCATTAGAATAGTATACTACTAAAGATGCATTTTTTGAATATAATATATCTTTTACTTCATCTAGCTTAGTCATCTAACTTTATTCCTTTCTTTATTATCATAGCTAAAAATGGTACTAAAAATATTTGTAAAACAATACCTGGTATTCCTGAAACTACGCTTTGTAGTACAGATATCCCATAACCATTAAATCCAAATAAATTAACAGATACAAATAATACTCCTGCATATATTAGTCTACCAATAATCATTGTTGCTATTAAAGATATATAAGAATTATATTTTTTATTTAAGAATCCCAATAATAATCCATAAATAACAAGTTCTATTAGCATATATGGCATTCTTTGTAGTGCAGGCATACCTGTTAATAAATAACTAAAAACTACTGAACTTCCTGCAACAATACTTGCTGATAGCATTCCAAAAGTAAGAGCTGAAATCAATACCATTAAGTGCATTGGTAAGAAGGTTACACCAGCAGAACTTCCAATTAATAAATGGAAGATTCTTGGAATAGCTATACCTAATCCACTAAATAAAATTGTTCCTATTACATATTTAGATTTTTTGTTTGTAAATACCTCTTCAAAATTTGATTTTTTCATAGTATCAGTTTTTTCTATCATTTTTCTTTTCCTCCTTTATTTATTCAAAAGCTTCTGAAACTTTTGTTAATAACTCTCTAATTTCTAAATGTTGTGGACATATTTTTTCACATTTACCGCATTTAATACAATCAGATGCTTTTCCATGTCCGTTTGTAGTATACACATTATAATAATAACCAGCATTCCAGTCTTTAAACTGTTTTTTACTATTTAAACAAGAAAAGAGATCTGGAATTAATATTTTCATCGGGCAACCTTCTATGCAATATCTACATGCTGTACAAGGTATTCCACCAATATTTCTTAATATTTCTCCAATTTCTAATACAGCTTTCATTTCGTTATCATTAAGTGGTTTAAAATCTTTCATATAATCTACATTATCTTTTAATTGTTCAAAACTACTCATACCAGACAAGACTTTATACATACCATCAAAGCTTGCTGCAAATCTTATTGCATAACTTGCATAGCTTAAACTTCCATTTAAATCATCTATTAATTTTTTTCCATCTTCTGGAAGATTAACTAATCCACCACCTTTTACAGGTTCCATAACAAGAATTGGTTTATTAAATTTTCTGCAAACTTCATAAACCTTTCGTGATTGAACACTTGAAGATTCATAATCAGCATAATTAAATTGTATTTGTACAATTTCAACCTCAGGGTGCTCAGTTAGTATTTGTTCTAGCATTTGGCTACTATCATGAAAAGATATTCCTAAATGTTTAATTTTTCCTTCTTTTTTTAGTTTTAGGCATTCTTCATAAGCATTTGTTTTTTGAAAATGGGGATATGTATTTCTATCTTGAGCATGCATTAAATAATAATCAAAATACTCTACTCCACACCACTCTAGCTGTTGTTCAAAAAATACTTTAATTTCTTCTTGAGTATTAAAATAAGGTTTAGTAAGTTTATTTGTTAAAATAAAACTTTCTCTTGGATATCTTTTGGATAAACACTCTCTAATTGCAATTTCACTTTTTCCACCTAAATATCCATGTGCTGTATCAAAATAATTAAATCCTTGGTCAATATAATAATCAATCATTTTATTAAATTCATCATAATCGACATCTCCATTTTTCATTGGAAGTCTCATACATCCAAATCCTAATTTTTTTTCCATTATATCAGCTCTTTATAATTTATATTATTATATCAATATAATTATAATATTTCAATTAAAAAAACTAACTATTTAAACAAATAGTTAGTTTTCATATATTTAGTATTATTAAATTTATTTGAATTGTCTACTTACATAAACACTAGCAGAAGCAGTTAGAGTTTTATCTATATTGATGTTGTCTTTTGCAAACGATCTAGATACAGTAATTGTAACTTGACCTGATTCAGAAGTTTTCAAATAAGCAGAATGTTGAGTCAAGAAATAAGCTACATCAGTATTACTAGATTCGAAACGATAATTATCTATATCTGTAACTTCAACGAATTCTCCATCTACTTTCTTAAATAGTTTTAAAGTAATAGAATCACCTTGTTTAATTGAATAACTAGAAAATTCGAATTTAATTTCTTCAGGAATTTCTTTATCTCCTTCAAGATTACTTGGATCATTTTGTCCAGGAGTAAATGGTGGTGAGTAATGTTCATAAACTTCAACATTAGCCCAAACTCCATAATATCTTTTATAATTTCCAAAAAAGTCTTTAGCTTGAAATTGTATATATAAATATGAGCTTCCTTCCTTTAAGCCAGTTATATTAAATGAGGTTCCATCTTGTTTAACAGAAATATAATCACTATCATATTCAATATTATACACAGTAAAGTCTTGCAAATTACCTAAAGTTATTCCTCTATTATCTTTTATAATAACATTACAAGTTTTAGTTTGTCCAATATCAAGATTTAATCTATAGTTTCTATCTAATCCTCCTAATTCATAATAACCATTGTCTGGATTACTAGGCACATTACCAGGAAATAAAGGAGATACAACTTGAACTATACATTCTGTAGAATCTTTATACCATTGTGCTGTAAAATCGTCATAATAATATGCTGTGACATATACTTTACCGAAACCTTTGGTTCTAACTAATAAAACATCAGATTCCATACGATTACTCATAATTTCTATTTTTCCATCTGTTGCATAATCTACAACTTGAATCTTTCCGACAACGGCACATATACGAAATTCTGTTTGTCCACCGTCTTGTCCACCCCAGATTTTAAATCTATGTAATTTAAATCTTCTATGATTTACAATAGCATTTTGTCTTGCTTGTTCTGTTAACATCGCATTTTGAGCATTTGGATCTTCTGCATTAGGATTCTCTGCATTTGGATCTTCTGCATTAGGGTCATTTTCTTTAATACCATGATAAGGCCCATCATTAGTATTATTAATTTTATTATCTACGGTTAATCTGACGCTAACCATATTTTGAAAATTGAATCCTGGATTTATTAGAGGTCCAGCATTTTCTTTATATTTTTCTGCTAAATCTTCTAATGTTAAAGCATGGCTAGCATTCTTAAAAGAAATTATAAGAAAAAAGATAATCAAAAAAACAATTGCTTTATTATTAAAAATAATTTTTTTCATATCAATATTCTCCTTTATCTCTCACTTCATCTTTTATTATACCACACTTTACATAATTTTGCAACTTTACCATTATTGTTAACAATTTATTTTAAGTATTTTTATTTATTTATAAAATATATCGAAGTCAACATCTGATTTAATACCATTAATTTTACCATTACAAGAGTTTTGCCATAATTCAAAATTCTTACTATTTATTAATTCAGGAGATTTATTAGAATACTTTGCAACCCAAATTTTATAATCTTTTAAGTTAAGCCATACATTATTTAAATAATATTCACTAGCATATAGCATCGTATTATAACCTGCTTCATTTAATTTGTTGGAAAAAGCATCATACATTTCATTTAACATATGTAAATTCATTTCCATACTATTAAAATATGTCCAACTTTCCCAATCAAATACTACTGGAAAATCAAGTATATCACCATTAAGTTCATTAATAACAAATTCAGCATTTGAAATTGCTGTTTGTACATTATTAGCTTCTGAATATACATAAATACCTATTTTCAAGCCTGCAAGTTTAGCATTTTTATAATTAATATCAAATGTAGAATCTTTTACAAGTTCCGAGTTTTTATCTTTCATTACACCTAATCTAATAATTACAAATTCGCAACCAGCATCTTTTACTTTTTGAAAGTCGATTTCTCCTTGCCATTTAGAAACATCTATTCCTACCATAGTATTATTATTTTTGTAACTTTTTATATGCTCTTCAAATATAATAGTATTTTCATCCTCTTCTTCAATATTGTCTTCTTTAGTTTTATCTAAATTTGAATTGTCAGCTTCTTTCGGTCTTTCTTTAATTATAATTTCTATATCTTTAGAATTTTTATTATTAGACGAGTCAGATATTTCAAATGTAAGTTTGTAAGTTCCTATTTTTGAAAAATCAACTGTTCCTATTTTTTTTATAGTAGGATTAATATCATAATTATCACCAAAAGTCGTTTTTTCAATTATCTTATCAATATCTTTATCAGACGCCTCAGATACATAAAAAGTTTTCGAACTACTTGGTGCTTTAATAAAAATAGGACTAGTATTATCTACAACTTTATAGTTAATATCAAATAAATACTTTCTAATTCCTTTATATTTATATGATATTGTTACTGTTGTATTGCCAATATTATCTAATTGAAGAGGATAATTTTCAGTTAAAATTTCTACATTATATGATTTTATTAAATCATATAAATATATGTTTTCTGAATATACTTCTAAGTTTTCATCTGATATTATTATTTCTGCACCTTTTGGCATTTTATACTTATTATAAAATACAAAATGCATTAATAGAAAAATAGTTCCTATAAAAAGTATTATAATTATTAATCTAATTTTATTATTCATAAATCCTTCACTTTCATTTTTTTATTATCATATCAAATAGAAATCTATTATTCAATAAAATTATAATTTTTATATAAGTTAAGCCATTTAAAATATTAACTAATATTGAAATAAATAGTTTTATAATATATAATGCAATAAATAAAAAATACAATCTGGAGGAAAAAATGATTAACCCTGAAAAAAATCCTGAGTTTTTAAATGATTTTTTAAATTATAGTGCGACAATTTTAAATAAATCTGAAAACTCAGTTAAAGAGTACAATTATGATATGGCACATTTTTTAAAATTTATAAAATTTAAATATAAACTTACAGACGTAAATGATGAAGAATTTATAAAAACCATTGATATATCTGATTTTGATTTAGAAACATTAAAAAAAATAACCCTTCAAGATATACATGCATTTTTAGCATATTTAAAAACATGTTATCAAAGTAAACCAGCAACATTAGCTAGAAAGGCCTCAACAATTAGAGTTTTTTTCCATTTTATGTGTAATAAAACTAAAAAAATACCTGTAAATCCCGCTCAAGACTTAGAAAATCCTAAATTAGATAAGAGACTGCCTAAGTATTTAACATTGGATCAAAGTAAAGAATTATTAGAAGCGGCTAGCAATTCTTCTATATCTTCTGGGCACGGAAATCATGATAATTCTGAAAGGAATTTTGCTATGATAACAATTTTACTTAACTGCGGTGTTCGTCTAGCTGAACTGGTAAATATTAATATAAGTGATATAGATTTTGAAAATAATAAATTAAATGTTATAGGTAAAGGAAATAAAGAAAGAACAATTTACTTAAATAAAGCTTGCATGAAAGCAATTAATGAGTATTTAAAAGTAAGACCAGTAGATGGAGTAAAATTTAACTCAAGAGATGCACTATTTTTAAGTGAACAGAAAAAAAGGATTAGTAGAAGAACTGTTCAATATGTTGTAAAACAAGAATTAAAAATTGCAGGAATAGAAAAAGCTGAAAAATACTCTGTACATAAATTAAGACATACTGCTGCTACACTTATGTATAAATATGGAAATGTTGATATTAGAGCTCTTCAAGAATTACTAGGACATGAAAGTATATCAACTACTGAAATATATACTCATGTTGATAATGAACAAATTAGAAATGCTGTAGAAAGCAATCCTCTTGCTAACATTTAAAACAACTAAAATAAGAAGGATACTAATTATCCTTCTTTCATTTTCTTTTCTTTTCCATCAACAATTGATTTTATATCTAATTGTCCTGCTCTAGTTATTGAATTATATCCATACTTACTTTTTAAATTGTCTAACACATAATCAATTTTATCTTGTTTTTGATTATTATTAAATAGTGATAATTGAACAATATCTTTACTCTCTAAATTATCAACTCTAACACCAACAAGTCTTATAGAATAATTTTCTTTATACATTTCTTCCAATACATTTTTAGCATTTAATAATATATCTTTTGTGCTTGAAGTAGCTTCAATGGATTTTTGATGAGTAAAAGTATTAAAATTATTAGTTTTTAGTACAACAGCTACAGTATTTGCAACTAAATTATGTTTTCTTAATCTAAAAGAAACCTGTTCTGATAATGCAACTATAATTTTGTTAATCTCCTCTACTCCTTTTATATCATTAGGTAGTGTTACTTCATTACTAATACTTTTAGGTAACGATGTTTTAGAATTAACAATACTATTGTCAATTCCATTAGCATAATTCCATATAATAAGACCAAACTTTCCTAATTTTTTTATTAATATATTTTTATCATATTTTGCTAAATCACCAATAGTCTTAATTCCTAAATTATTTAATTTAGGAACAGTTTTTTTCCCAATCATAAATAGTTCAGAAATAGGAAGAGGCCACATCTTAGTTTCAATTTCACTTTTAAATAAAGTATGAACTTTATCTGGTTTTTCGAAATCAGATGCCATTTTAGCTAATAACTTATTATTAGCTACTCCAATGTTTACTGTAAATCCAAGTTCATCTTTTACTCTTTTATTAATTTCATAAGCAATATCTATTAGTTTTCTATTTTTTAAATAATCTGTTAAATCTACAAAGCATTCATCAATACTGAATCTCTCAACTTCATTTGAATATTCTAAAATAAGATTAAACAATTTATTTGAATAGTGCTTAAATACTTCAAAATTAACCGGAAATATTTCTAATTTATTACATTTCTTTTTAGCAAAATAAATTGGTTCACCAGTAATTATACCGAATTTTTTGGCAATAGTACTTTTGGCTAAAACAATACCAGATCTTTTTTCTTCATCCCCACCTATTATAGAAGGAATGTTTCTAATATCAATTTGATATCCATTTTTTAATTTATAAACAGCTGTCCATGATAAAAATGCATTATTAACATCAATATGTAATATTTGTCTTTCCATATATTTTCCCTGTTTTAATTGTAGAATTTTATAGCTGAATGTATAATTGATTCATCTTCACTTTTAATTACAACATAATGTATATCATCCGATTTTGAATAAAAAGCTTTTACATTTTCACCATCTTTTATTTCATTTTTATACATTATTTCAAATTTATTAAATTCCGTATTAATTAATTCATCCGGCAATGCTTCTTTTGCAATATCCATATAATAAATATTATGCAAATGATTATTTATATCAATCATATTTTTTGTAATTTTATAATTAATTACTGAAATATAATCATTGGGAATTTTAATCTTTTCAATAGTATTATCTTCAAAAACAGAATTATTTTCAGGAAAATATGCATCTCCTACCTCATCTGAAATTTTAATAGGTTTTCTTTTATCAATATCGACTAAAATCCATTTTGAAGTTCCTTTAATTATAATATTATTATCTTTATCAGTTATCCTAAAATCTCTGTATGCATAATATCTATCCATGCCTCTAGACCATGTTTCAACATTTATAACTTCATTATATAATGGTCTTTTTATAACTTCTACTTTCCAATTTAAAAGTAACCATGTTTTCCTTGTTACTTCTCTATTAAATAATCCATATCCCGCTATTTCTGAATGCATACATCCAACATCTTCTAAACAAGCTAATATACCTGTATTTGTTAATTCTAACTTTGAGTTTATATCTCTTAATCCTATATAAAACTTATGATTTACTACCATTTATCCACCTCAATAAATAATTATCATATGCACATTTTATCTAAATATGCATATGATGTCAATTATATTCATAATAATAATGGTTGAATTTGTTTTTGCTCTAGCGCATTTTCTAATGTTTTAATAATATAAGAAGAATCTGATACTAATGAATTTGGTTTTGTTATTGGATTATCTTGTCTAAACGGAACAAAATAATAATTTTTCCTATTTAATAATTTCCCAATATTTTCAGCAGAACCAGATAATGCATTATTAGTAGAAAGAAATATAACAACAGGATTATTATTTCTCAAATGTGATTTTACAGCCATTGTAGCAGGTGTATCTATTATATCATTTGCAAGTTTAGCAATAGTGTTTCCTGAACATGGTGCAACAATCAATATATCAGTTAATTTTTTTGGCCCTATTGGTTCTGCATCTTGAATTGTATGAATTATTTTATTTTTAGTAATATTTTCAATTTTCTCTTTAAAGCTATCTGATGTTCCAAATTTAGTATCCAAATTATAACTATTAAAACTCATTACAGGAATAATCTTAACATTAGGTATTTGTGCAATCTTAATTAATTCATTAATCACTTTATTAAATGTACAAAATGAACCAGTAAAAACAAATCCAATTTTTTTATTTTCTAACTTCATAAAAATAATACTTTCCTCCTCCATTTTAATTTTAATAGAATTTGTTTCTATTACAAAATAAAATGAAGACAATTAATTAAGTAGTGTCTTCATTTTTCTATATTATATTTTATGAAATTATGTATACCAAAGTTAATCTATTACTTATGGTTTTTTACTAAAATAATATTAATAGAATTATTTAAGAAATTTTCCATATTTGGGAGTATTGTAGTTGTTATAAGTTCTTTATATTCTTTTATTTCATCATCTGATAATGAAATTCCTAATCTATGTATATCATCAGGAGTTTTTATATCATCAATGCAGATTATAGTTTCCAGAATAAGTGAAGCAATTAATGGTGAAAAAATATTATCGGATAAATTATTAAAATTACCTAAAGAGTATTCACTGCCAAAATTATTATGATATTCTTTAGCTTTATCACTTAAACCTTCAAATAATTGTTTTTCTTTACTTTCATATTCATTTAAGTTCTTTTGATTTTCATTATAAGAGTTTTGAGCTTCATCAACTTTTGAATTAATAATCGAACTAATAATATCATGAATATCATCAAAAGAATATTTATCTAAAAATGTGCAAATCAAACCAATATCATTTATACTTTTTTCATCTAATAAGTCTGTTAATTTTATAGAAATATCTTCTATATTTTTCTTAACTTCTTCAACGGATATTTTAGAATAAGCAATATTTATATAAAAATCATAAATTATAGAATTTTTAGGATTACTTTCAAAATTAAGTATACTTTGTAATTTATTATATTCATCTACCAAATTATTTATAAGAAGGTCTTCATCTTGCTTAGTATTATTTTCTGATTCACTATTATTATCAGTATCTTTCTTTAATAACTTATCTAAAAAACTAAGTTTTGTTTTTGGAGTGCTATTAGTAGTAATAACATCTAATGCCACTTTAACCTTAGATAAATATGCTTTTTGAATTTCATTAAGTAAATTATGAATATTTAAAAGATTTTCTTCAATTAAATTTGTAGCTTCTTTGTCATATAATGCTTCTTTAATATCTTCTCTTTTATTTAAAATTTCCTCATAATTAATATCATTTTTTTCAGCAACATTCTTATTATTTGTAATGTTTTTTAAAGATTCATAAAACTCTTTTAATTCATTAGATAATTCCGGATTTCTACCAATTTCAAAATAGTCTAATAAGGCATCCTGGTTTGGAACATAATTAGAACCATCAAAACTAAATAGTTTATCTGCCTTTTCTGATTCAATGTCTACACCTAAAATAGATATTGCACAGTCATTTAAAAGTAATCTATAATTATTATTATATGTATCTGTATCTAATTCTTCTTTGAGTTTTAATTCAATAAAACTTTTAGGTGAAACAATCTGCTCTTTTAGATCTTTGATAGTATCTTTTTCTGCCTTAAGTTCATTTAATTTATCTTCAATTACAATCTTTTTTTCTTCAAAATCTTTTTCTGCTTTATCTTTTTCACTTTCATATATTTTTTTTCGATTTTCTTCAAATTTTGCCTTCAAACCTGGAAAAATATTATCTTCAGTATTTACAGGAACATATTCATCATATTTAAAATCAAGTTCATTTAGTATTTTATCAATTTCTTTATTAATTTTTTCCTCTTCTTCATTTAAAGTTTTTAGTACAGATTCTATATGTTTAACTAATTTTTCATTTTCTGATAAAGATGTAAAAATTAAGTTCTCTCTAACTTGAAATTTTAATAAGTCTATAATTTTGTATATGTATTCTTTATTAATTGGAGATAAATCCAAATTATTTATATTATCTAAAATATATTTTATATTATTTTCAATATCTTTTTTCATTAGTACTCCTCCAAATTAATAAATTATACATTAATTATAATCAATATAGTGTTTTAATTCAAGATTTTATTTTCTCTTTTTTCTATAAATCATAACAATAATTCCAACAAATATAATCACTAAAGGTATAATGAAAATAATTGCTCTAACTATTATGTCTTGTTTTTCTGTAGCAGTAAAAATATATGATGCTCCAGCAATATCTTTTCTAATTGTTAAATTATTTTCTTTTTTACCTAAATAAGATAAACCATTAATAACGAAATCTTTATTACTTCCATATGCTGACAATGGATATGAAGAACCTAATTCAGAAACTCTTGTATCAGCAATAAAGCTTCCACAAGTAACCATAATTAATTCAGAAGTATTAGTTTGCTCTTCTCCATTCTCATTTGTTGATTTTACATTTTTCTTAAATAAAGCTGAAATATCAGCAGATCCATTTTCAACTGTTTGCATAGCTTCATTTAAGCTGTTAGCCATAACATTAGTTATAAACTGTGATGAACTTGAAGAAGATAGTAATGTTTCTTTTGTAACCCCTAAAGCTGATAATGTATTTTCATCTTTATATTCCAACTTTGATGCAAATCTTAATATAATTTTTGTATTAGCTGAATAAATATCATCAGTAATTTCATTATCTTGAGAAACTTCAGGTATAAATAAATATGGATAATTTGCATCAGCAGATTTTCCTTGTTCTGTTTCAATTATATAACCATTTTTAATTGAAAAGCCAAATTCATCAAATAATGATTGCATATTAGGAAAATCTTTGTTTTCAAAAATAGTATCATAGGTAAAATAAATTTTTCCACCTTTATTAATATAATTTTTTATTTCTGCAACTTCTGTTTCAAAAAAATCGACTGTTGGAGACATAATTGCTAAAATATCACAATCATCAGGTATAGTGTCTGTAAGTAAATTCAATGATTCTACTTCAAATGCCTCATAACCTAAATAAGTTGTAAGAACAGTCATATTTGATGTATTATACTCATTATGCCCTTCTAAAAAATAAATTTTAGGTTTATTTTCTTCTGTTAAAGAAAGAATTGAATTTGTCATTACTTGTTCAGTAACATCAATACTCTCATTACTAGAATAATCATATGTTGTAAATTCTGTTGAAGCATCTATAAGTTTTCTAGCTTCTCCACATTCAAGAATTACAATAGAATATCCTGATTCTAAGTTATATTGTTGTATTAATCCAGGATTATTTTCTTCAGTCAAGATTTCATAATGAATTTTATCATTTACTTTTTGATATTGTTTCAAAAAACTTATGAAGTTTGAATCTTCCTTAAATCCGTATGCATATATTTTAATGTCTTGATTTACATTAGCTATTGCTTGTTTTGAAGCATCAGATAAAGTATATATCTTATTTTCTGTAATATCTATATCTTCTAAATCAAGTTCTCTTACCCATAAATTTAACGAAATATATCCTACTATTAAAATTGCAACTATTAGAAATGTAATAGCACCATCTACTAAAAGTCTTCTTCTAAATGCTAATGATATTTTTTCTGATAATTTTGTTTTATTTTTCTTTTCTTCCATCATCTTCCTCCTTATTTAATACTCTTTCTTCTTTGTAACACAATAATAGTTAATAAAATAAATAATACGGAAAAAGAAACAAATGTTACAATTTCAGGAATAGATATTAATCCTTCAGGATATTTTTCAAATTTATCTATTAAAGAAAATATTGAAAATATATTACTCATATAAGGCAAAAACCACATAGCAAGAAAAACGCCTATTGTTAAAACAGATGCAACTATCTGATTTTCAGTTATACTAGATGCAAACATACCAAAAGAAATATATGCTAAACTTAAAAGTAGAAATCCAAATAGAGTATTTAATGCAACTAATAATGAAGGATTTCCGAAATATTTCAATATTCCAAAATATATTAAAGTAAATGCTTCAGTAAATATCATTATAATCCCTGCTGCAAAAAACTTTCCTAAAACTATAGAAGTAATACTTCTTGGTGAAGTTAGTAATAATTGTTCAGTTCCATTTTTTCTTTCTTCTGAAAACATTCTCATTGTTAAGACAGGAGTTATAAATGTAAGTACTGTTGCACCATTATAAAACAAATATTCAAATTTAATACTTTTACTCGCAAAAAGAGTAACATAAAAGAAAATACTAAATATTAATAAAAATAATCCTGCAAAAACATATCCTATAGGAGATAATAGATAACTCTTTAATTCTTTTTTTATAACTGCTAACATTATTAATTTTCCTCCTCTTCTTTACTAGATTTTTCTTTTTTAGATTTTTTATTTGCTTTTTTACGTGCTTTTTCTTCTTTTATAGCTTGCTTTCTTTTTTCTTTTTCTTCTTTATTAATTCTATCTTCTTCTCTTAATTCTTCTATTTCTTTTTCATATTGCATTTTATTAATTTCTTTTTGGCTATACTCTGGCCTATCTTCAACTAACTTAATAAATGCATTTTCTAAAGAATTTTCTTCAATTGACATTTCTAATATGGTAATATTGTTTTTAGCACATGTACTAAATATTTGTTTTCTAATATCATTTTTATTTGTTGTTTCTACAATATACTCTTTAGATTTATCTTCTTCATTTTCTTTAATTAATTTAATATTTGAAATATCGGCAATTTCATCTTTAATATTTAAAAATTTATCATCCAAATCATCAACTGTAACACGGATTCTATTAGTTTCTTTTGTTTCATTTTCAAGTTTTTCAGGAGTATCAACAGCTATTATTTCGCCTTTATCTATTATAATAACTTTTTCACACAATTGGCTAACTTCTGAAAGAATATGTGAACTAATAAGTACAGTATGATTTTTTCTAAAAGATTTAATTAATTCTCTAATTTCAATTACTTGTTTTGGATCTAGTCCAACAGTTGGCTCATCTAATATAAGTATATCTGGATCACCTACTATTGCCCCAGCTAAGCTTACTCTTTGTTTATAACCTCTTGATAAGTTTTTAGTTAAATTATTCTGTACTTTTTCAAGTCCTGTGCTTTCAATAGCTTTTTTTACAGCGTCTTTACGTTTTTTTCTTGGTACCATTTTAAGTTCTGCCATATAAGAAATAAATTCTTTAACTGTTAAATCATAATATAATGGAGTACCTTCAGGCATATAACCTATTTGAGCTTTTACTTTTTTTGGCTTTTCATCAATATTATATCCATTTACTATTATTTCACCTTCAGTAGGTTCAATAAACCCTGTAATCATATTCATTGTAGTAGATTTTCCTGCGCCATTACGACCTAAAAAACCGACTATTTCGCCATCATTAACCTCAAAATTAATGTTTCTTACTGCATAAAAGTTACCATATTTTTTAGTAACATTTTTTACTTTAATCAACTTTTTCTCCTCCTTTTTTTCCCTATATCTATATTCTTTTGTATTTTATATATTTAACCTTAAAATAATATTAAAACTATTTTAATTTAAATAACAATTAATAAATGTATTAATTAATATTTGTAGCAATGAGTGCTTTAATTTTTATTCCATCATCTGAAAACATTTTTTCGTGTTCTGTAACTATATTTTTTTCAAATATATTATCATTGTGCAAATCATATGTTTGAGAATTAATTATAAAATTTGCTTCATTTAAATATTCTAAAGTGCTTTCAAATAATTCATCTGAATCAGTTTTAAAATATATTTGTCCACTCGGCACTAATATTTGCTTATAGTTTTCAAGCTGTCTAGTATGAGTTAGTCTTCTCTTATTATGCTTTTTTCTTGGCCATGGATTACAAAAATTAATATATATTCGTTCAATCATATCATTTTTATCAAATACATCCAATATATTTTCAACATTTGCTCTAATTAAAAATAAGTTTTCAGGGTTTTTATTTTTATATGCAAGCTCTATATTTCTTTTTGATAATCCTAGCATTGCTTCAATCATATCTATTGCTATATAGTTTATATTCTTATTTTCTGAGGCAAGAGTAGCAATAAAGTTTCCTTTTCCACATCCAAGTTCAATATGAAGAGGATTATTATTTTTAAATAACTTTTTCCAATTTCCTTTAAATTCAGAAGGATTATGTATATAGAATTTAGCTTCATTTAACTCTTTTTCTGCCCATTTTTTTCTTCTAATTCTCAATTTAAATTACCTCAAATATAAATATATTAATGACCTTTTTTATATGTATCAGTATATAATTTTTCTTTTTTTATAATTTCACCATTTAATCTTGTAACTCTATATGATTCAACAACTAATGAAGTACTTGATGATTTAATTGTTTTTGTTTCTAATGAAATATCATATTCATTATTTGTCCTTAATCCATATATATCTACTCTTGCAACTCCACCACTAACTGATGTTTCAATCTTAATTGGATAATCTCTTCTATTTTTAAACTTAAAATCAGTAGATCCCCATACTACAGTTGCATCTTTACCTGCTCCAATATATGATGGAACAAACATATGATTTCTTCTTGTTTCAATTTCCATATTAGCTTTAATTACAGCATTATACAAAGTAGTTGAGATTTGACAAATACCACCGCCTAATCCATTTGTTACACCACCATCTTGATATACAGCAGCTTCTTTATACCCAGCTGAAACTGTCCTTTTTCCAACAACTTTATTATAAGAAAATATTTCTCCAGGCATTACAACTGTACCATTTATTTTTCCAGCAGCTAATCTTAAATTTGTTGTTCTATCTGTATTAGATGTAACATAGTTTGTAGAAAAAGTTGCGAGCAAATCTGGAAAAGCTTCTTTTCCTAAATCATTAACAGTTACATCTGCTTTAGTATATATTAAATCTTGTTCATATTCTTCATCATTAGGATTATTAATAATTTTATCTTTTAACATATCTACATTAAAATCTATACCAGTAACATCCGCAAAAACTGCATATGGTTCTGTCGTAAAATATGCATTTTTAACTTCTCTATATACTTCATCATGAATCTTATCAACATTTATTTCATCTGGAACTTTATCATATGTAGGTATTTCAATATATTTTTTTGTATAGCTTATATCTTGTACAGAACTGATAATTTCTTTTTTTAATTTATCATATTCTATACCAGCTCCAATTTTTCCATTTGTAATATATAATTTATCATCTTCTATATAATAGTCAGGTTGCTCTAATTGGTCTGGCAAATATATTTCAATTGTTTCTAGATATTCTGTTAAAGCTGTATCATTATATATTAATTTAGGTTCAATGTCTATATTATTTATAAGAATTGAAATATATTCATGCATATCTTCAATAAAATTTCCTGATTTAGCGAAGCTAAAAGCATAATCGACTGCACTTTCAACATCAAAAAATGCACCAAATTGTTCTATTTCAAGATAATAATTATTATTTTTATATAATAATTCAATATGTGAATTCATTTTATCATTTAATGTACTTTTTACTAGAACTATTGCTTCATCTCTTGTTAGTCCTGAAACATTAATTCCTTTTATATAAATTCCTGATTGAATGATATCTGCTTTTTGCTCATTGTGATAAAATACAATAATACTAGAGAGAATTATTCCCATAACAATAGCTAGTAAAATAATAAATACTAAAAATATTTTAGTATGTTTAACACTATATTCATTTTCATCTTTATTATCATTATATAACATATAAATATACCTTATATTCCTAAAATCCATTTCATTATATTGCAAAAAATTATAATAATCAACATTTTTTAATACTAAAAATATGATATTTACATATTTAAATGTAAATATCATATTAATAATATATTATCTATGTAATATTAACTTATTCTCCAAGTTTTTCAGCTACTATAGTATGATCACTATCATCACTATCATCTTTTGTTAATATAAATCCAGTAGCTATAGGTCTTGTTTTATGTGCCCCTGTACTGTCTATAGGATCATTAACAATTGTATCACCAACAACTAAAACACTTGATGTACCTCCATCAAGATTTGCAGCATTATATGCATCATACTTTTGAAGGATTTTAATTAAATCATCCATATCAGCACCCTTCTTTGATACTGTTCTTCCATTTAATACTAAAAATAAAACAATTCCATCTTGTCTTTGAGCTATTGCTGTTCTTGGTGCATCTCCCCATCCACCATTACCTAAAACACCTGAAGCTTTACCATTTACTATAAGAAATGGTCCAAATGTTACACAATCTCTAATTCCTTGTTTTTTAGCTTCAGCAGTAGAAGATTTGCATAAAACAAGTTTATTATCCTCTGTAAATCCTATAATACCTCCTGAACCGCCATAAGACTTTTGAGTTATAAATTTACCATCTACCATTGTTACTCCAAGTGGAGATCCACCAGTACTATTAAAGTTAGGATCATCAAATCCACCACCATTAATAGCGATTAAAGCATCATTTTTTTTTGCCATTTTAGTTAAATATTGCCCTGATTTACCTATATTTTCTGTCGCAACAGTTTTTATTCTTGAAGGGTCGTAAACAGCAACTAAATATCCATCAAAATCCTTTTCATTAATTTCAATTATTTTATAATCATTATTATCAGGATCTCTTTCTAATATAGCTTTTTCATATTCATTTTTATATGTAGTAGTAGAAGTGTTTCCACCAATAACAATTTCATCTACATTTGTTGTTTCACCTGTTTCAATAACTTTATTATTATCCATAACATATTTAATGACATCATCATCATAAAACCATGTTGCTAAATACTGATGAGTCATTGTAGTCATTGCAGTTGTAACTAACCAATTTCTAAATCCAGAATATGGTCCATATAATAAAAATACTACCATTATAATTCCAATAGTTCCCACAGAAAATAAAAATGTAAAGATATTTGATATAATATTACTATTACTTTTTTTCTTAGAACTCTTTCCTCTTTTACGATGTGAATTATTTCCTTTATCATCTTTTTCAATTCTAGTTTTTCTAGATTTTCTTTCTTTATCTATAGTACTTGTGCTCATAATTTTCCTCACTTTTTATTTGTCATTAACAATTATATTTTATACATAAAAATAATTTTTGTCTATACTTTACAAAAATAATAATGAAAATATTGACTATAATAATTATTAGAATTATTATAAAATAAATAAAATCAAATTATAGAAAGGAATAGTAAATATGAATGAAAGAAATTTAGAATTACTTACAGACTTTTACGAATTTACAATGGCAAATGGTTATTTTGTTAAAAATACTAATTTTATTGCATATTTTGATATATTTTTTAGAAAAATACCTGATGATGGTGGATTTGCAATTTTTGCTGGATTAGAACAAATAATAGATTATATTAAAAATCTATCATTTAATGAAGAGGATATAGAATTTTTAAGAAATCAAAATATTTTTTCTGAAGAATTTCTAGAATATCTTAAAAATTTCAAATTTACAGGTGATATATGGTCTGTTCCGGAAGGAACTGTTGTATTTCCTTATGAGCCATTAGTTACTGTTAAAGCACCTATTATAGAAGCTCAATTATTAGAAACAATGCTTTTATTATTAGTAAATCATGAAAGTCTTATTGCAACAAAAACAAGACGAATTGTAAATCAAGCAAAAGGCAGACCTGTTATGGAATTTGGTGCTAGACGTGCACATGGAGCCGATAGTGCTTTTTACGGTGCAAGATCTGCTATAATTGGAGGTGCAGTTAGTACTTCATGCACATTAACTGCTAAAGCATTTAATGTTCCTTCAAGTGGAACAATGGCACATAGTTGGATACAAAGTTTTGACTCTGAATATGATGCATTTAAAGCTTATAGTGAAATATATCCTAATAATTGCACTTTTTTAATTGACACTTATGATACTTTAAAAAGTGGTTTACCTAATGCAATAAAAGTTTTTGATGAAGTTTTAAAACCACAAGGTATAAGGCCAATTGCAGTAAGGCTTGATAGTGGAGATTTAGCGTATCTTTCTAAAGAAGTTAGAAAAATTTTAGATAGTGCTGGATACGAAGACTGTAAAATATGTGCAACTAATTCATTAGATGAAAGATTAATTTCTTCCCTATTTGAACAAGATGCAAAAATAGACATATTTGGAGTTGGAGAAAACTTAATTACAGCAAAAAGTAACCCTGTATTTGGTGCTGTATATAAACTAGCTGCAATAGAAAAAGATGGAAATATAATTCCTAAAATAAAAATCAGTGAGAATGTTGCAAAAATAACAAATCCAAGTTTTAAGAAAATATATAGATTCTATTCTAAAAAAACAAATATGGCAATAGCTGATTTAATTACTTTACATGATGAAGAAGTATTAGAAGGTGAATACACAATATTTGATCAAGAAAGTACTTGGAAAAAGAAAACACTTACAGATTATTATGTAAAACCTCTATTAGTAAAAATATTTGAAAATGGAAATTTGGTTTATAATAGTCCTTCTGTTACTGAAATTGCTGAATATTCAAAAAAAGATTTAGATTCATTCTGGGATGAAATAAAAAGACTTGATAATCCACATAAATATTTTGTAGACTTATCTAAAAACTTATGGGATTTAAAACATAATCTTTTAAATAAATAATTAAATGAGGGCATCATTAAGATGTCCTCCATTTTTTATTCTAAATATTTTTTTCTATAAAAGCTATATGTTGGAACTGGTTTTCTTTTATGTTTAGAATTAGTATTTAACCTTTCTATTATTTTCATCGCATTTATATCTGTTTTTCCATTTTCTATATATTCTGAAATTTGTTCATATGTTACTCCCATTTTTTCTTCATCTGTTTTTGAACTAATTCCATCATTAGGAGCTTTTTTTATTATTTTATCAGGTACTCCTAGATATTCTCCAATTGCTAAGACTTCTTCTACTGTAAAATTTGCAATAGGATTAAAATCCGAAGCTGAGTCTCCCCATTTAGTAGTATAACCAACTAATGACTCACATAAGTTACCTGTTCCTATTACAAGATATCCCATTGTTTGAGCAATTCCATATAAAGTTGTCATTCTAAGTCTTGGCTTAATATTTACTTTAGCTTCATTTATTAGTTCTTTATCTAATTCATTTAAAGAATTATTAATTTCTAGTTCTAATTCATTATATGTATTTGTTAAATCAACTGTTATAATAGGAACATCAAATTTATTTGAAACAAGTTTGGCATCTTCTAAATCATTTACATTAGAATTGCATGGCATAGCAATAGTTAAAACATTTTCCTTACCAAGAGCTTTTACTACCATTGCTATAACTGTTGCTGAATCCTTACCACCACTGTTACCAACAACAACTCCATTTGCTCCTACATTTTGAACATATTCTTTTATCCATTCAATAGCATTTTCTGCTTCTTTAATTAAATCGACCTTATTTAACATTCATTTACCTCTTAATTAATATACAAATTATTATCTTTTATGTAATAATATACTTCATCTGGTGTATAATATCTTATGCTTTTACCATTAATAAGTTTTTCTCTTACAAAAGTAGAACTAATGTTGCTTCTTATGTTATTCTTAACTGTAATAATAGACTTTTTATATTTTGATAAAAGATTACTATTACTAATAATTTCATCTATATTATCATTATCCCTTTCAACAACAAGAAAATTATATTTTTCTAATAACAAATCAGGTGTATTCCAATTCGGCAAATCTTTTAAATTGTCTGTTCCAATAATAAAGCATAATTCATAATTTGAATAGTCTTTTTTTAATAATTCCAATGTTTCAATTGTATGTAATTGTACGTCACCTTTAAGTTCAACATCAGAAACAGAAAATTTACTATTTTTATCACAGACTAATTTTAGCATATTATATCTATGTTCATTTCCGATTAAATTTGATTTTTTATATATCTTACTTACTGGAACAAATATTATTTTTTCTATGTTTTCATATTCTTCAATTATTTGTTCTGCAATAGAAAAATGAGAATTTAAAGGTGGATTAAATGAACCACCGAATATTGCAATTGTTCTCTTTTCCAGCATTTATACCTCCTTAAATTTAATCTTTATGCTTCTTTTTTCTTAAAAACTAAAGATTTTATCTTATTAAAAAATTTAAAAATATAATCATCTTTAAGGATAATTAAAATTCCAAAATATGTTATCATTCCTACTATTACTTGAATTAATATTGATGAAATATTATAAAAATATTCTTTATTAATATTATGATTAATAGCAAATTTAAAAATTGCAGACATAGCTGGCGTTATGATTAGTATAGCCCTAGTTATACTACAAATAATATACATAACAATACCTGAAAACAAATACTTCCAACCTAAATTAATTATAGTTTTTACATTTATTTCATTTCTTATATACCTATATTGAATAGCAACTATTACTAATTCAGAAATAACTGTAGCAATAGATGCACCTATTGATTGAAATAGATGAATTAAAATATAATTTAATATAAAATTAACAATTACTCCTATAGTAACAGATACAGTATATTCTCTTTGTTTTTTTGTTGGAAGTAAATATTGAGTTCCAAGTACATTCCCTACTCCCATTAATATTATAATAGGACTAATAATATTGATTAAAATAATAACTTTATCATAGCCTTTACCAAAGAATACAGGTACAAATGAACTAGAAATGCTAATGATTCCAAACATTATAGGAAAAGCTAAGAAAAATACAAAGCGAAAAGACATCTTCAAGTAATTTATAATTTTAACTTTATCACCACTTGCATATGTACTTGCCATTCTTGGAACCATAACTACACCAAGAGATGTTACTATTGTAAGCAATAATCTTATAACTTTTTGAGCTTGTTCATAATAGCCAGTCTCTATTTTATTTTCTACAATTTTTCCAATCATTGTAGTATCTAATATTTTATAAATTTGATTTGCTATTTGAGGAATAAATAATAATAATATTTCAGGTAAATGTTTAAATACATTTATATTTTTAACTTTAATTCCTCTAAAATATTTTGGCAGATAAAACCATAAACTAATATTACCAACTAAATCTGCAATAGAATAAATTAATGTAAATTTAGCTAAATCTTCTCGTGCTTTAACTAATAAAAAAACTAATGAAACACTACAAATTCTAACTAGTACATTTCTTGTAACAGTTCTTTTAAATTCTTCTATACCTTGAAAAAACCAACTAACATCAAATGCTGCAGCTAATAGTTCTAAAATAAGAATTCTATAATAAATTTGATATTTTGCACCATTTACAAAAATAAATATATAAAATAACAATGAAATAAATACAGATATAAACCTAAATATTATTATTTCAATAAAAACTTTTTTCCTTGCAGTAACATTTTCACCTGCATAAGCTATTTCTCTTTGACCATATAAAGCAACACCTAATGAACCAAATAAAATAAAATACGTAACAATTGAATATGTATACCCATATATGCCTATTCCCTCTGCTCCTAGTACTCTAGACAAATATGGTGTAGTAATTAATGGTAATATAAGAATTAAAACTTGATATACCATATTATATATATAATTCTTAGTAATACTCTTTTTTGACATATTATTTTTCTTCCTTTTGATATATTAAAACTTGTTATTAAAACTATAATAATAATTTTTTACATCTGATAAAATTGATTCTAAATATATTTTATCTCCATTATCATTAACAATAATAATATTAGGATAATTCATCATCATTCTATCATTCGAATAAATTTTATTAATATTTAAATTTGATACTTTACTTTTATCAATTCCATTAATATTAATATTATAGTTTTGAGATACCCTTAGTAAAAAATTATCAATTGCATAAATACTAATACCAGCATCAAATATCATAAATGCAATTATTGAGAATGTAGTTAATTTTGCAATATTAATAGAGTCTTTTGATAATATATTACTTATAATATTATCAAAAAATGGATTTACTTTTTCAATTAGAATTATTGATAAAAAACCCCATATAACAGCATAATAAAGGCAGGTTCTCCCATTAATGTTCAAAAATGCATCTGAATAGTCCCACCATTTTATATGACATATAGCTTCTCCGATATAACTTGTTATATATTCAACCATACAACCTAAAATCATACCATATATGAATAATTTTACTTTTTGACCTTTAATTTTATTTAAAGATAAAATTAGTATTATTGCAGCGAGTCCATATACAATGCAAAATGGACCATATAAAAAACTTTTTCTACTTTCAATTAATCCTTTAGTAAATATAGCATATACAGTTTCCATAAAAAAACCAATAATGCTATAAATTATAAAATTAATTAATATTTTACAACAATTTTTCCTTATCATAAAATATATTATTAACTTATTTCAATAATAATATACTAATTATTTTTCTTTCTTTTTTCTTTCTTTTTTCTTAAGTTTTTTTGGCTGTTCATTTGATAATTTCTTTTTCCAAAATTTTCTTTCTTCAATTTCTTCTCTTTTAGCTTTTTTATGTTTAATTATTAATATCATTATAGTTAATAATATTATTAACAGTATAATATATATTATCCAATATGCTATTTTTATATTTCTTTCTATAATATCATAATCTTCATTTGTATAAAATGTATAATTAATATTACATTCTCTTATATTTGAATGAAGTTCATTAGTTACAAATTCATAATCAGATAATTTTATATAAGTTTTAACATTAAACTCATCAATCATAAACATTGAATCTCGAGGATCATAATTATTTAAATAATCTTTCATTATAAGCTTAAATTCATTATTATAATTTGGATATATTCTTATTTGAACAAACTTTTTCCCTTCAATTTCTAAATAGTCTACTATTTCTGCTGTTCCAAAGCAAAATGAATAATGTCTTAATTCCATTTCATTATCTTCAACATTAAATCCAACTTCTTTAAAATAGTTTAAATAACCAATATAATCTTCTTTATTAAGAAGTTCTTGTAAATCTTGCGCTTCTTCATCTTCAAGTTCATAAGGATTATTTAAATTATTACTAATAAATTTTTCCATATTATATCTTAACAAGTCTGTAGAAAGCAATAAATAAACTTTGCATCCTTTAGTAAGATTAATAATACGAAGATTGATATCAGTTTCTGGAACAGTAATTGCCTCTATTGCATATGAAACAGTTACAAAATTTAATAATATAAAAAACAATAAAATAATAGAAAATAATTTTTTTAACATTTTAAATCCTTTAAAATAAATTTATACATATTATTATTTTAAATTAACTTACAGATTACTTCAATAACATTATTTTTTCTTTTATGTAACAATTTGTTACATATAGCTTCCAACTGCATATTTTCCATAAAATGGAAAGCCTGGAATTCTCATTTACGTCAAGTCTATCGTTTTTCAAACGATGACTTTACCAGAGTATAAAAAAAGTTAGATAGTACAAAAAATGTACTATACTAACATTTTTATTTTAAATATTTTTCAACTTCATTAATTATTGCTTTTTTAGCTTCTTCAAATGACATAAGTAAATTAGTTCCAGCAGCTTTAATATGTCCACCTCCACCGAAAATTAAAACATACATCCGCTACATTAACATATTCGTTTGAGCGAAGTGAAGCCTTATATCCTTTTTCTTTTTCATATAAAAATATAGAGACCTCAACACCTTCAATGCTTTTACCAATTTCAACAATACCATCACGCTCACCTGCTTTTACATTAAGAGCTTTATCATCTTCATTGTTAATATATGTAAATGCAATTTTACCATCAGCAAAAAATTCTAATCTATTCATAGCTAACTTCTGAACTTCAAATTTTGATTTTGTCATTGTTAGCATAGATTGTTTATATATTTTAGGTAAATTAATTCCATGTTCTAAAGCCCAAGATGCAAATTCAAAGCATTCAGTAGAAACATTAGTGTTCCTAAAACCATTGGTATCTGTAATAATACCAGTAAGTAAACATACTCCTATATCTTTAGTGATTTCAATGCCCATATATTCAAAACTAGATACTAATATTTGACAAGTAGCAGGAGAAATATGATCGACAATATTTAAATCAGCAAACATGTCATTTTTTGTATGGTGATCAATTTCAACTTTAACTGTTGCCATTTCAAAATATTTTCTAAGCTCCATATTTACCCTTTTTATAGTAGGACAATCTAATACAAATGCTAAATCAAAATTTTTAATATCAGAATCTTCAACAATAAATTCTCTTCCAGGTAAATAATTAAAATTTTCTGGGAAATCGTCTCTCATAAGAAAATACGCATTTTTTCCAAGATTTCTTAATGCTAAACACAATGCTAAACTACTTCCTATAGCGTCACCATCTGGTGCTTCATGTGCCATAATTGCAATATTTTCTGCATTTTTTATTTCTACTAATATATCATCTAAAGTCATTTTATTGCTCCTTCCTAAAAAAGCAAAACTCTATTTATTGATACAATTTTAATCATTGCTTTTTATATCTTTAGTTATATTTTTTAGTATTTCATCTATTCTAGTACCATATTCAATTGATTCATCAAATTCGAATATAAGTTCTGGTGTATACCTTAAGTTTATTTTTTTAGCTATAGCACTTCTAATAAACCCACTAGACTTTTTTAAAATTGCTAAGTTTTCTTTTTTACTCTTTTCATTTATCATAGTAACATATACTTTAGCAAATCTTAAATCTGGTGTCGTTTTTACCTTACTTACGCTTATTAATCCTGTTAGATGAGGATTTTTTAATTCTAAAGATATAATAGTACTTATTTCTTTTTTTAATTCCTCATCTATTTTATTCATCCTATTGTTTTGTGGCATAAATTACCTCCTATAAAGATAAATCTATCTTATATCTATTGTTTTACTTGTTCCATAATATAAACTTCAAGTTGGTCAGCTTCTTTAATATCATTAAATCCATCTATTTGAAGTCCACATTCATAGCCTTTATCAACTTCTTTGACATCATCTTTAAATCTTTTTAAAGAAATTAGTTTTCCATCATGAATTACAATGTTATCCCTAATTACTCTAATTCCAGCATTTCTAGCAATCTTTCCTGTTAATACATAACTACCTGCAATTGTTCCAACATTAGAGACTTTAAATATTTGTCTAACTTCTGCAGTTCCAATTACAGTTTCTTTATATACAGGGTCTAACATTCCTTTCATTGCTGACTCAACATCATTTATAGCATCATATATTACAGAATATTGTTTAATTTCAACCCCTTCTTTATCAGCAATACTTTTAGCTATAACTTCTGGTCTAACATTAAATGCAATAATGATTGCTCCAGAAACCTTAGCAAGAGTTACATCAGATTCTGTTACTCCACCAACATTTGAGTGAATAACCTTTACTCTAACTTCATCATTAGAAAGTTTTTCAAGAGATTGTTTTAATGCTTCAACAGAACCTTGAACATCTGCTTTTACTATTAAATTAAGTTGTTTTAAGTTTTCACTTTCAATTTTGTTAAATAAGTCATCAAGTGTAACAATTGTACTTGTACTGATTTCTTTTTGATGTTTCTCATATTTTCTTTTTTCAATCAAATGTTTTGCTGTTTTTTCATCTTTAACTTCATAGAATGTGTCACCTGACTCTGGAACAGTTGTAAGACCAGTAATTGAAACTGGCATAGAAGGGCCCGCTGATTTTACTTTCTTACCTTTATCATTTACCATAGTTCTTATTCTACCTATAGTAGAACCAACTATAATAGTATCTCCAACGTCAAGCTTTCCTCTTTGGACAAGCATTGTTGCTACTGGACCTTTAGTTTTATCAAGTTTTGCTTCAATTACCGTTCCTTTAGCTTGTTTGGTAGGATTTGCTTTAAGTTCTAGTACGTCTGCTTCTAATAAAACCATTTCTAATAAATTATCAATTCCTTGTTTTTTCTTTGCAGAAATAGGAACATAAATTGTATCTCCTCCCCAAGCTTCAGGTACTAATTCATATTTCATTAATTCTTGCTCAACTTTATCGAAATTTGCATCTGGTAAATCCATTTTATTTACAGCAACTATTATAGGAATATTAGCTGCTTTAGCATGATTAATTGCTTCTATTGTTTGAGGCATAACACCATCATTTGCAGCAACTACTAATATTGCTATATCTGTGATCATTGCGCCTCTTGCTCTCATTGAAGTAAAAGCTTCGTGTCCAGGAGTATCTAAAAATGTTATATCTCTATCATTAATTTTTACTTGATATGCACCAATATGTTGAGTAATTCCACCAGACTCACCTTCAATTACATTAGTACTTCTAATTGCATCTAGAAGTGAAGTTTTACCATGATCAACATGACCCATAACAACTATAACTGGTGGTCTTGGTTTTAAGTCTTCTTCTCTATCTTCACTTTCATCAATTAGTATATCTTCATCTGTAACAACATTTTTCTTAATAGCATTAATTCCATATTCTTGAGCAATAAGATATGCTGTATCGAAATCAAGTTCATTATTTATTGTTGCCATTATTCCTAAATTTAATAATTTTTTTATTACATCACTACTAGTAATTTTCATTTCCATAGCTAAATTCTTAACTGTAATTGTTTCAGGAATTGTAATTTCTGTTAGTTTAAATATTTTTTGTTGTTTAGGCTTAATTTCTTGTTTTGATTTTTTCTTTCCTCTTCTTCTTTCAGTACTTAAATCATAGTAATCCATCATTTCATCTTCGCCGAAATTTGTTTTACCATGTCTTTTTAAGTCATTTAATTTATCCGAATCAAAGTCATTGCCAATATTCCTTCTATTTACCTTTTTTGCTTTTTGTTCTTCAGGTCTATTCATTTTTGCTTTATCTTTTGCTTTACCTTTATTAGAAAAATCTCTTACATTTTCTTTCTCTGATGGAATATCAACTTCCATAATATTTTTAATTTTCTTATCAATTCCTTTTTCGTCTAAACTTTTTCTTTGTCCATAATTATTTCTATTATCACGTCTATTAAAATTGTTTTTTCCATCATTTTTCTTACCATTATATGGTTTACTAAAAGTATTTGAACTTTTAGGACTGCTTTTGCCAATTTCACTTTTATTAGAATTATCTGAATTTTTAATAGAAGCAGTATTATTAACTTTCTCATCTGCTTTTTTTTCTTGAGGTTCTTGAGTTTTAACATCTTTCTTATTATCATTATTTGTTTCTTTTTTATTACTTAAACCTAGTAACTCACTTACAGTAAGAGGCTTAGTTGGTTTATCTCTATAAACAATATTATAATCTTTATTTCTTTTATTTTCGATAAATCCAACATCTTTTTTTCTTTGCTGTTCTTTCTTTTTTCTATCTTCTTCTTTTTGATCATCATCATTATTAATGATTGCTCTTCTAATTATTACAGGTTCATCATTTTTACTTTTTTTATTATCCATAGATTTTGTCTTTGAAACTCCTTTAATTTTATTTTCAATCTTATTTGCCTCATCTTCTGTAATAGAACTTAAATGATTTTTAACCTCTATTCCAAAGTCTTTAGCTAACTCTAAAACTTTTTTAGTTTCTACTCCTAACTTTTTTGCTAGTTCATGAATCTTTATTTTATCCAAACTCTCCACCTCCATGAATTACTTTTTTTATGTTTTCTGCTAAATTCTTTTCTGTTATACCAATAATAGCTCTATTCTTCTTCCCAATTGTTTTGCTATTGTTTTCAATAGTACCATATAATTCAAAATCAACATTATATTTTTCACTATAAAATTTAAAATTCTTAATTGTTTTTTCAGATGCATCTTCTGCAACAATTGTTAAATATACTTTTCCACTCATTATTTTTTCTAAAACTGCATCTGAACCAGAAACTATTTTACCAGCTTTGGCAGAAATACCTAGCAATCCATTTACATTATTAGTCAATAATAATACCTCTTATACTTTCATATAAATTATCATCTATTTCTTTTTCAAAAATTTGTTCTAATTTTTTTGTTTTTTTAAGTTTATTTAAACAGTCTATATTCTTGCAAATATAAGCTCCTCTTCCATTTTTTTTGCCTGTTAAGTCTATATCAATAATACCATCTTTTGATTTAACAATTCTTAATAATTCGTTTTTTTCCTTTTGAGTTTTACAAACAATACATGTTCTTTCTGGTTTCTTTTTTTGCAATATTATCAACTCCTAATTTATTCACTATCTTTACTATCTTCACTATTATCTTCATTTTCAGCATTTTCTTCATTCATTTGACTTAATAATATTTCTCTAATCTGTGATTCAGATTTAATATCAATTTTCCAATTTGTAAGTTTAGCAGCTAGTCTTGCATTTTGTCCAGATTTACCAATTGCAAGTGATAATTGATCATCAGGAACAATTACTTGTGCAAATTTTTCTTCTTCTTTAACATCGACTGCCATAACTTGAGCAGGTAAAAGAGCAGCAGCTATATAAATAGCAGGATCCTCATTCCATTCAATTACATCAATTTTCTCACCATGTAATTCGTTAATAATATTTTGAATTCTAACTCCTTTTTGACCAACACATGAACCAACTGGATCAATATTCTCATCTCTAGAATAAACAGCAACTTTACTTCTAGAACCCGGATCTCTTGAAACACTTTTAATTTCAATTAGTCCTTCATATATCTCTGGTATTTCAAATTCAAATAGTTTTCTTACGAAATCAGGATGGCTTCTAGATACAATAACTTGTGGAGTACCTTTTAATCCTTTTTCTACTTCTAAAACATATGCTCTAATTTTATCATTTACACTATATGTTTCTGTAGGTATTTGCTCTTTAAGTGGCATAACTCCTTCTAATTTTCCTAAATCTAATACAACAATTTTACCGTCAGCTTTTTGAATTAAACCAGAAACAATTTCACCTTTTTTATCATTAAATTCAGTAAATACCATTTCTTTTTCAACTTCTCTTATTTTCTGTACTACTACTTGTTTTGCTTTTTGAGCAGCAATTCTACCAAAATCTTTAGGTTTAATCTCAATATTAACTGTATCACCAACTTCATACTTTTTATCAATTTTTCTAGCATCTTCTAAACTTATTTCTAAATCTGGGACAGCATGTTCTTTAACAACTTCTCTTACTGAATAAACATGCATTTCACCTGTTATTTTATCTATTGTTACTTTAACATTATCTGAATTATCATCAGTATCAAAGTTTTGTTTATAAGCTTTAACTAATGCTTCCTCTAAAGCTTCGACAATATAGTCTTTACTTATTCCTCTTTCTTTTTCCAATTCATCCATTACTGCAATTAATTCTTTCACATCTACATTTCCCATTTTTCCTATCATTCCTTTCTTGAGGCATAATATTTATTCCTCTTTAAAAATTAAATACTGTTTTTGCAATTGCTATATTTTTTTTATCTATTTTAACTGATTTGTTATTAACATTAATTGTAATATCATTTTCATTATAGTCTTCTAAAATTCCTATAAACTCTTTTCTCTTTTCTACTTGACTATATAATTTTATATAAATTTCATTTCCTATTTGACTTATAAAGTGTTTATCTTTTCTTAAAGTTCTTTCTAATCCAGGAGAAGAAACTTCTAAAAAATATGCATCTTTTATATAGTCGGCTTCATCTAAAATGTCATTAATATTATTATTAACATACTCACAATCATTTATTGATATTCCACTTTCCTTATCTATAAATATTCTTAAATAAAAATCTTTACCTTCTTTTTCATATATTACATCATATAATTCATATCCTAAATTTATTATAGTATTTTCTAATAAATTCTGAACTTTTTCTTCAATTTTATTACTTGCCAAAAGGTCACCTCCTTATACAGTAGTAAAGAGTGGGACCAGTTCCCACTCTTCTAGTTTAAAATTATGACATAATTATTATACTATGTATTTATGAAAAAATCAAGTTTTTTTTTAGGTTTTGACCATTTATTTTATTTTTAAAGTCTACTTTTAAAGCATGTGGATTTTAATTTTAAATAAAAAAATTACTTTTTTTACCCTCAATTACTTGTTACTTTTGTTGTGGATATTCTGACATTTGATTATCATTATAAAGAAATGTTATAATTATTGCTATTCTTCATTCAGGCTTGTTATTACTCTATCATCAGTAATTTTATCGCTATTATAAAAAATATCATTTTTAATTATAGTAGCATGAGGATTTTCCCTATCATATGCACCAACAATATATTTAGGTGGAATATAAGTACTTCGAACATTTCCATCAGAATCCAAAACACTTTCAATAAGTGGGCTTGTTCGATTATCATTTTCAGCCAAAACTAAATTTTTTGGAAATTGAAAAATTATATTGTATCTTCCTTCCATATCCCATTTCCAATATAATAATTCTGCTAAAGTCTGTTTTTGCCCCAAAAAATTCTCCTGTAAATTTACATTACCAGTTATTGTTGTATTGTTTGCTAAATTGCAAAGTCCTTTATTAAAAAAACTTTTTATATTTTCATCTGTATATGTATAATTTAATCCATCAGTGTTATGTACACCTAGTACAGTTGAGTCATCATAATAGATTCTCTCAATTTTTTCACCAAAATCTTTATCAAAAAATCCGTCTCTGGCATAAAATGCTTCAAATGGCTTATTTAAAGCGCGTAATTCTTCACTAGGTAATAGTTCAGGATTTTTCATTGTAGTATATTTCTTGGTAATTTCACGTATATTTTGAAACATTTCAGCTTCAGGAAAATAATATTTTCCTTCTTTTTTTTCTCTTTTATAGTTAATAATTTCTCTTGATTTTTTTAAATTTCCTAATAATTCAGAATATCTTTGTTTTGAAAATTCATCGAGTTTACCTTTTTCATATCTTCTTTGCATATCTTGCTCAATTATCTTTGAAAGTTCGTCAATTACATATTCATATGTATTAGGATTATTAGTTAAATCAAATTCAATACATCTTATGTCTTTTTTTACAATTTCGTCTATATTACTAAAATCAGGCCTATGCATTTGACAAAATTCATATGGTTCTAATTCTCCCTTTGAATATATATATTTAGCAATATTACAGTCTTTCATTAAATTAGGATTTGCTTTTAATAAACTTGCATCAACATCTAATCCATTATTTAAAGCATAATTTGTAAGTTTCTCTGCTGAATGATTATACTGGATTGTACTATCGTTTGAACTTTTTAAAAGAGTAGATATCATTTCGTTAATATCTACATCTTTTCCTGCTTTTCGTATTTGCTCAATTCCTTCTATTATTCCTTCAATAGAATGAAGTCCATATCCAAATCCACCAATAAATTCAGAAATCCCACTGGGATTTTTTTCACATAAAAGCATTATTTGTTTCATATCTTTTTTATTTTGAAAATAATATATGATATTTCTAGGATCTAGCTTATTTAATATATCTCTAAAACTCATTCTTATACCTCATATAATCATAAAATATCTGCAGAAATTAAATTTTTATTGCCATCCTAAAATTGGATAGCCATTATTTTTATTTTCAGTATCTTCTTTAAATTCATCTCCAAGTTCAGCTAATATTTCACTTTTCATTTGAGTTTCATCTTTCGAATTATCACTATTACTTGAAACAGTGGTATTTAGATAAAAGCAATTTGAAATTTCGCCAAAATTAGCATCAACATCTCCACTAGCATTTTTGCTTTCAATTTTTCCTATATTATAAGAATTATAAATGAAGCTATCTGATAAATTTTGACCACAAATACCACCTATTTTCATATTACTATCACCTTCTACAGTTATTTTGCCTGTATTGTAACAATTTGAAATAGTTGCATTATTTAATCCAACAATCCCACCAAAATTTGTATGCTCTGTTCTATTATTTGCAATTATTTCACCATAATTAAATGAATTTGTTATATTTCCCATTAAGTAATTAAGACCCACAAGTCCTCCTACATAATTTGTGCCGGCAATAATGCCTTCACTATTTTCTTTATTATGACTATAAGAATTTTCAATATCTGATTGTGAATATCCCACAAGTCCTCCTACATAATCGGTTCCTGATACATTAATTCCTAAATTTGAACAGTTTTTAATTTGTGTACCATAAAAAGTAATTCCTGCAATACCACCAATAAAATCAGTTCCACCTACACTTGAAGAATTTGAAGAACTTATAATTGCAGAATTATTATTCATATAACCTGTAATTCCACCAACATAATTAGCTCCATAAATTGCGCTTCCTTCAGTAGAACAATTTTCAATCCAAGAACTTGTCATATTAATTCCAGAAATTCCACCAATTTTATTTTTATTACTGCAGTAGACTTCAACATTTTCTGTATGGCAATTTACAATAGTTCCACCATTAAGTCCAACTATTCCACCAGTTCCTTCTCCTCCAATAATTTTACTATTTTTAATTGTTAAGTTTTGAATAGTACCAGTTTGATATCCGAATAATCCTTGATATCTTTTATCTGAATTAACATATACTCCTTTTATCCAAAAACTATTTCCATTAAATATTCCTGCAAATCTTTTTAAATTTTCTTCAGTTACTTCAATATTTTGATCTTGATTTTCAACTACTTGTTCTGTAATTTCATTAGAAGTTGTATTAGCATTTTCTACTTGAACATCTTGAGTAACATTATTATTCTCATTTAGTTCATCTAAAAATCCAATCATAGAAACCCAAACATTTCCTTCCCATTCATCCCATTCATTTTGTCTTGCACCAAAATCCAAATTATCTCTTAAAGTTATAGTTACACCACCAAAATTTTTTTCTCCTGATATAATTTTATCAGCAATCCATTTTAATTCCTGTGGTTTATATATATTATAGTTTCCTGCTTCATCTATAGCTGGTTCAGAAGATGTACCATCCCAAATACTAATTTTTCCTTCAACAATATCTCCATCAGCATAAGCAGTATAACTTTTTCCGTCTTTAGTAATATAATATGTATCTGTTTTTACTTTTTCTTCAATCTCACCACCAAAATCTGAAATAATATCTTCAATCGTTTTTTTATTATCTTGAACATCATTATTCTGAGTAACTTCTGCTTCAGATAATTGATTATTTACATTTATTTCTGAATCTTTTCTTCTAAATAATGATGTATAAATCGAATATATTATTATAATTAATAATATAAAAACAATAACAATTTTTATAATGTTAAGCTTATTACCTCTTTTTTCTTCTCTTCTACCTATTCTTTTCAAAACTTTCAGCTCCTCTATTTAAAATCTCTATTATATTTTACATATAATCCTCAAAAAAGTAAATAGTTGATTTAAGCTTATTTTTCTGCTAAAATAAAAAACAAGACTAAACTTATTCATTCTTTATTTTGGAGGAAATATGAATAAAATAGAATTACTATCTCCTGCTCGGAGATTTTGAATGTTTAAAATCAGCTATTCAAAATGGTGCTAATAGTGTTTATTTAGGCGCCTCTTCTTTTAGTGCTCGTTCAAAAGCAACCAATTTTAATATAGAAGAATTAAAAAAAGCAATAACTTATGCAAAACTTAGAAATATTAAAATTCATTTAACACTTAATACATTAATAAAAAATTGTGAATTTGAAGATGCTGTAAAACTTGCTATAACAGCATATAATCTTGGAGTTGATGCTATTATTATTCAAGATATTGGACTATTCTCTTTCCTACTAAAAGAATATCCAGAAATAGCATTACATGCAAGTACTCAAATGACTGTACATAATTTAGAAGGAGTTAAACAATTAGAAAAACTTGGTTTTAAACGTGTAGTTCTTTCAAGAGAACTTTCAATAGATGAAATAAAATACATTAGAGAAAATACAAATATTGAACTAGAAGTTTTTATTCATGGTGCTCTATGTATTTCATATTCCGGTGAATGTCTGCTATCAAGTATGATTGGTAATCGTTCAGGAAACCGTGGAAATTGTGCTCAACCTTGTAGATTAAAATATGATTTAATTGAAGAAAATCTAAAAAATGAGACATGCAAAACAATTGAATCAGGTCACTTAATGAGCCCAAGGGATAATATGGGAATATATTACTTACCTGAATTAATAAAAAGCGGAATAGATTCTCTAAAAATTGAAGGTCGAATGAAATCTCCTATATATGTAGGAACTGTTACTAAAATTTATAGGAAATATATTGATCTTGTTTACCAAAACATCAATTTTGATAATGATAAAATTCGTGAAATAATTAAAGATGAACTACATAAAAAAAATAAAAATACTAATCTTTCAGATTTCGAAGAATTATTACAAGTATTTAATCGTGGTGGATTTGAAACAGGTCATTTTAATCCAAATGGAAATCCAAATCTTATTTATAAAGAAAAACCTAATAATATGGGAATTTATTTAGGAAAAGTTTTAAATATAAATCAGAATAAAGGCTATATTACAACAAACTTAAAAAATAATGTATCTATTTTAGATAAGATAGTGATAAATAACAATATCTATAATATAACTGAACTTATGATGCATAATAATAATTTAAAAGAAGCTTTTTATGGAGATACTGTTACTCTAGGCAGGATGAAAGGTAATATTAATAATAATGATAATATATATATAATAGAATCAAATAAACTATCAAAAGAAATACTTGAAAGTTTTAAAGGTAATGCAAATATTGTAAAAATTAAAATTAATGGTGAAATAATAATAAAAAAAAATGCACCAATATCACTTAAAATTTGGTCTGATGAAGGTTTTTATAACGGTTTAGAATATATGGCAACTAGTACTAATTATCCTATGCAAGCACAAAACACACCTATAACTAAAGAACAAGTTTCAAAGCAATTGCTTAAAACCGGAAATACAGAATTTGTATTTAATAATCTTGATGTTATTTTAGATAATGATTTATTTGTACCAAATAGTATTCTTAATGATATAAGAAGAACTGCTTTAATCGGCTTAGAAAATTTAATATTAAAAACATATACACATAATTTATCATATAGAGGTATTAAAGCACCAATAATAAAAAATAGAGAAAATTCTAATAAATCTATAACTATTTTGCTAAATTCAATTAAAACTAATTATAATTACTCAAATTTAGGCAATATTGATAGAATATATATTCCTCTAAAATATTTCTTACTTCAAGAATACAAAAATGCAATACAAAAAATAACATTAAATTATAAAACATACATTTATTTTCCAATAATTATGAAAGATAATTATTTAAATAATTTAAATATAGAATCTACTTTAAAAAAGTTTAAGATTAAAGGCTTTGTAATTTCGCATATTTCACAAATTGATATTATTTCAAAATATGGTTTAGAAATAGTGGGTAATTACAGCTTAAACATCTTTAATAACTACGCAGTTGAGTTTTTACAAAGTCAAGGCATTACTAATTTAACATTATCACCTGAATTAAAGGGATTTGAATTTAATGATTTTTCAAATCAGGATGTTATAATATATGGTAAAATACCTGTTATGACTAATCAATATTGCTATCTTGGAAAATCAACTAAATGTTATAGTTCCTGTTCTAAAAAATGTATGAACTCTAATAATTATTATTTGCAAGATAGAATGAAGTGTAGATACAGAATTATCCCAGATAACAAATCTACAATTACAACTATATATAATTATAAACCAATTAATTTAGATAAATCTCAAATAAATTCAAATAATTTTAGATTTGATATTTTAGATGAACCTATAGAAGAAATTAAAAAACGGAATAAAGATTTTCTAAAAACAAAGTTTTAAGAAAATCTAAACTCCGCATAATTCTCCTCTACGTCAAGTCTATCGTTTTTCAAACGATGACTTTCCTAGAGTATAAAAAAATGTTGTTAAGTTAATTCTTAACAACATTTTTTACAATTGTATATTTAATTTTCAATATTAAATGAACTATCTTTAATTATTTCTTCATTTTCAGCATCTATTAATGTATAATCATCTATACTGGGTAATTCAATGTCTTTTAATCTTGTCTCATTAAATTTTATAATATAGTCATAACTAATTTTACTACCATTATCAAATTCAATTTCAGCTTTTATAGGAATGGCATTTACCATATCTATCCAAACTGTTTTATTATATTTCTCATCTATTATTTTTATCATGAAACAATCTTTATCATTTAATTTTGATTTTTTTATTTTATTATTAAGATTACCGGCTAAAAATAATCTTTCTATAATGGTATTATTATAACCTGGAACTACACTTGCAAACATCGAATATGAAACTAATCCAATATTTTCATTATTAATATTTAATAAATAAACTGTTTTCTTTTCTTCATCAACCATGTATGCATATTCGCCATCAGCCCATGTATAAATACCATTACTAGCAACTAATTTTCCAACATTGTTTCTATAAAAAGCTTCTGTAGTATTAGTAGTACCATCATCAGATGTAACAGTAGTTGTCATATGATAATTATCCTTTTTAATATTATCATTAATCTTTCTAGATATATCTTGAAGAATTGAAAATCTATATATAGTAATAATACCAAATATCATTCCAATAATAATTATTAAAAATATAAAAAATAACAAAAATAAAAATTTTTTATTCATCTAAATTAATCCTAATAAATTATTTTTCTAATTTATGATAAACTTTCTTTCCTTTTTTTAATATTGCATAACCTTCGCTAAAATCTGAATTTGAAAGTTTATATAAAATATCTTCTATCTTAACATCATTTAAAGATATTCCACCCTGAGAAATTAAAGTCTTAGCTTCACTTTTAGATTTAGCAATACCAGACATAACCATTGCATCTAAAATAGAAATATTAATATCCTCTAACTTAGTAAATGGCATATTACTAATATCTCCCCCATTTCCAAAAAGAGCTTCTGCGGCATCTCTAGCTTTTATAGCTTCATCTTCACCATGTATTAATTTAGTTATTTCAAATGCAGCAATTTTTTTAGCTTCATTTATTTTTTCATCTTTTAATGAAGATAATCTGTCAACTTCATCATCAGGTAAGAATGTAAGTAAGTTTAATACTTTTCTTACTTCTGTATCACCAATATTTCTCCAATATTGATAGAATTCATAAGGAGATGTTTTATCAGGATTTAACCATAATGCTCCTTTTGCAGTTTTACCCATTTTTCTGCCATCAGCTGTTGTAAGAAGTTTAAAAGTTAATCCATAAGAATCTTCTGCACCAATTTTTCTAATAAGCTCAACTCCACCTATTATATTAGACCATTGATCATTTCCACCTATTTGCATTTTACAATTATATTTATCGTGTAAATATAAAAAATCATAGCTTTGTAATAATAAATATCCCATCTCAAAGAATGTAAGTCCTGTTTCTAATCTATTTTTATAACACTCTTGATTAATCATTTTAGCTACTGTAAATTTACTACCAATATCTCTCATAAAATCTATATAATTTAAATCTAATAACCAATCTTTATTATTAACAATTATAGCAGCATTATCACCTTCAAATGAAACAAATCTTTCAGCTTGTTTTTTTATTTCAGCAACATTAGAATCTAATTGTTCTCTTGTAAGCATTTGTCTCATATCAGTTCTACCTGAAGGATCTCCAATTGCAGCAGTACCTCCACCCATAAGAATAATTGGTCTATGGCCTGCTTTTTGAAGTCTACTTGCTACCATTAAAGCAACAAAATGTCCAATATGCATACTATTTGCAGTAGGATCTATTCCTATATAAAAACTAACACTTTCTTTTTGAAATAATTTTCTCATTTCATCTTCATGTGTCAATTGTTCAATATATCCTCTATTTTCTAGTTCTTGTATTATATCTGTCATATTAAAATTACATCCTCCTTAAATACAAATGCTATAAATTAATAGTAGCATCATTATATATATCTGTTTCTGGAAAATTCCCATTATCATCCGCAACATAGATATTATTGAATTCTTCATATCCTAAATATCTTGTTAAATTTCTATTACTAATTCCAGTTGAAGCTGATATTTCTAGTTTAGAAACACCAGTAATATATCGTTCAGCAAAATATCCTTTTAATTTGCTTAAATCTGCTAAATCCTTTTTTTCACATTCATGACAAACATCAACATTTGATGCAAAAAATTTACCACAACGTGCACATTTTTTTAATTCCATCTTTATCACTTTCCTTTCTCATAAGCTATATAATTCTTAAATATAGCTTCTTTTGTTTTTGTTAATTAATTCTATCACAACTTGACAAAAAAAGATATATTTTTTTAATAAATTTTGAAATTTGCTTTATTATTGTAACTATAACAAGTGAACTTATAAAAGTAATTAATATACTTAAAAATAAATAAATTAACTCTTCATGCAGTCTTCCAAGCTTGTCAAATTTATATAAATCTACTTTAGCAAGTAATATATAATGAATTAAGTAAATTCCAAATGTTTTATTACTAACAAAAAGTATAATTTTTTTTAACTTTTCAGATTTAATCGTAAATCCTGAATATATTAAGCTAAATAAAGAAACACCTGAAATCATACTAATTATACTGTATTGCCATTCAATAAAATTTTCTCTACCAACAATATTATAAAAACTATTTATCACCATATAATGTTGTTCTAATTTATATCTTAAAACATTAATCAATATAAAAACAATACTTGACAAGCAAAAAATTTTTTTATTATTGCTAATTTTATCTTTATTAATAAATATTTCATATCCAAATAAAACATATATTATTTCTCTGTCAAATAATTCTAATACTCTAATTTTTCCTATTCCAGGAATTGTATAGAATCTTTGAATATCTATAATTAAACTTGAAACAATACCAAATGCTATAGTAATTCTTCTAGCAAGTTTTGATGTATTTTCTTCTTTACAAAGTAGCCATATAATTGGAACATATATTATTATTTTAACATATGAAAAAATATACCATAAATGCTCACATAAGCTATTAATATGTATTAAATCTCCTGTTAAAACTGTTCTAACAATTCCTTGGAAATTTAAATTGTAGATACAATTTTTAATACACCACAAAAATGATTCTTTATTTACTATAAACATATAGAATACTTGTACAAAAATAACATATATTAATGTAGGTAATAAAACTTTTACTAATGTACTCTTCCATATTTTTTTATAATTTCTACCATTTACAATAAAAAATCCAGTAATCATAAAAAATAAAGGAACCCCATCTGTTAAAAAACATTTTTCAAAAAGTCTACTCCAGTCTACCACAGAATAGTATTCATTAAAAGCTTGCAAACAACAATGGTTTCCTATAACGATTATACATGCAATTATTCTAATAATATCTACTATATAATCTCTTTCATGCTTAGCGTCTATATTGTTATTTAAATTTTCTTTTGGAATAATACATTCTTCTAATTTTTCTTTTACTTCCATAGTGTTTCTACCATTCCTTTTCCATTTTCAGACATTATTTTTAAATAAGATCCACTTACAATTGCAAGTTGTGGTGCCACATGTCCAATATCAGCATCACTTATAATCGGCACATTTAAATCGTTTAGTGCATCATAAACTGCTTCATTAAAAGTAATTCCGATAATCTTCTCTTACAAATAATGGTCTACCAAAAATAATACCATTGCAATATTTAAAATAATCAGCTCTTTTCATTTGCCATAATAATTTATAAATATCTGATGATGATTTTTCATAAACATCAAAAAACCAGATTATTCCATCATCTCTATATTTTTCTATATATTCTTTTATATGATCATACTTTGTCCCAAAAAAATTCATAATGCAATCTAAACAACCACCAATACTTCTACCTTCTATTTTTACATTATTACCACCAATAATATTTTTCCAAACGACTTTATCAGTTAAATTATATAAATAATTTGGATTTTCTATTTCCTTAGGAAATTCATCTTTTTCAAATAGATTAAATGATTTTTGGATTATATTTTCACCACTTTCAAGTTTTAACGTATCAGTTAAATTTCTATATAGTGGTCTCATAGCATAATCTTTGATAGTTTGAGAATACATAGTTGGAATATCTAAAATAGTATTAAACAAAAATGTTAAACTAGAAATGTCTGAATATCCTTGTAACCATTTAGTAGGTAATTTCTTTAGCTCTTCAAAATTAAGATAATCTAGCATTTCACACAAAAAATCACCACCAGTTGCAAAAATTATAAGTTTAATATCAGGATTATTATAAAGTTCCATGAATTCCTCTGCCCTTTTTTGGGCAGTTGTACTTCTTCCTTTATATTCTTTTCTAACACTTTCTGTTTCAATTATTTTATAGCCTAATTCTTTAAGCTGAATTATAGCATTATCTAATTTTATTTGTTTGGCTGAATTTACTATGCCACATGAAGGAGCACAAATTCCTATTGTATCTCCAATTTTTAATTTTTCTGGATAATTCATAATTTCTCCTAAATTATTTTCAAAATTTCTTCTTTTAATTCTTTAACAATATTTTCCTCTTTAATTTTCCTAATAACTTCTCCTTTTTTGAATAAAAGTGCTTCACCATTTCCACCAGCAATTCCAATATCCGCTTCTCTAGCCTCTCCAGGACCATTTACAGCACAACCCATAACAGCAACAGTAATATCAACCTCAATTCCTTGCAAAAACTCTTCGATTTGTTTAGCTATTGGAATCATATCATATTGAATTCTACCACATGTTGGACAAGCAACTAATTTAGGACTTTTATTATATAGATTACAATTCTTTAATATTTCTTTACATACAGGTATTTCTTCACATGGATCATCTGATAAAGAAACTCTAACAGTATCTCCTATTCCTTCTTTTAATAAAATTCCAAGCCCTATACTTGACTTAATTGTACCACTAAATGCTGTACCAGCTTCTGTAATTCCCAAATGAAGAGGATATTTAAATGTGTTTGCAGCTTTTTCATATGCTTCAACACACATGTCTAAGTTAGATGCTTTCAAAGAAATTGCAATATCGTAGAAATCTAATTTTTCTAAAATATCAATATGTTTTTTAGCACTTTCTATCATTGCATCACTACATGGTTTTCCATATTTTTGCAATAGTTCTGGTTCTAAAGAGCCACCATTTACCCCAATTCTAATTGGAATTTTATTTTCTTTGCATTTTTCAACAACTATTTTTACTTTTTCTTCATCACCTATGTTTCCCGGATTTATTCTTACTTTATCTACACCACTATTAATAGACTCTAAAGCTATTTTATAATCAAAATGAATATCTGAAACAATAGGTATATGAATTCTTTTCTTTATTTCTTTTATAGCTTTTGCGTCTTCAATATCTAAACAAGCTACTCTTATAATTTCACAGCCTATACTCTCAAGTTTTAATATTTGATTAACAGTTGCATCAACATCTTTTGTTTTGGTATTACACATAGATTGTATAACAACTTTATTTTGACCTCCTATTTGAATATCACGTACAAATATAGGTCTCGTATCAGTTCTTTTATACATTTTATTTTCTCTCTTTCTTTATGCATATTTATTAAAAGATGTGGTCCGAGTTGAACTGATGCTGTAACAGCTAAAACTTAACAGCATCAGCAACGTCCCTGATGGTCCCTATTTTTTCTTCAAGCTCATCTCACAATACATACATCTATAAACTTCATTTTCTTTATCAGTTAAAAGAAAAATTTGGTCTAAATTTTTTTCAATTGAAGTAATACATCTTGGATTGTTACATTTTGCTAAATTAACAATCTTTTCAGGAAGTTTCAATTTCTTTTTTTCTATTATTTTATCATCTTTTACAACATTTACTGTAACACTATGATCTATAAAACCTAATGCATCAATGTTTATTGGAATATTTCTATCAATTTTTATAATATCTTTCTTCCCACTCTTTTTACTTTTAGCATTCGTAATTATTGCAACTTGACAATCTAAATTATTTAAATTGAGTAAATTATATATTTGCATTGCTCGTCCTGCTTTAATATGATCTATTACATATCCATTTTTAATACTATCTATGTTCATTTATTTCACCTCCAACATTTTAAGTATTAATGCCATTCTTATATATTTCCCATAATTTGCCTGCTTAAAATAACATGCTCTTTCATCATCATCAATATCTGTAGAAATTTCATTTACTCTTGGAAGTGGATGCATAATACATAAGTCTTTTTTAGCTTTATCTAATTTTTTCTTGTTTAAAATATAGTAATCTTTCAGTCTAATATAGTCTTCTTCATTAAAAAACCTTTCCCTTTGTACTCTTGTCATATATAAAATATCTAAATCACTCATATATTCTTCAATATTTCTTGTTTCTGCGTATTCTATATTATTTTTTTCTAAAACTTCTTTTTTTACATATTCAGGAAGCTTTAATTCATCAGGAGAAATTAAAACAAATTTGATGTTCTTATATCTTGACATTGCAGTTATTAATGAATGAACTGTTCTACCAAATTTTAAGTCTCCACATAGTCCAATTGTTAAATTATCTAATCTTCCTTTTTCAATATTAATTGTAAGTAAATCTGTTAAAGTCTGTGTTGGATGATTATGTCCTCCATCACCTGCATTAATAATAGGTACAGATGATTTCATTGACGCTACTAAAGGTGCACCTTCTTTTGGATGCCTCATTGCTATTATATCACTATAACATCCTACAACTCTTATTGTATCTGAAACAGTTTCACCTTTTGAAACTGAACTAGATGAAGCTTCAGAAAATCCAAGCACATTACCACCAAGACTTAACATTGCAGATTCAAAACTAAGTCTTGTTCTTGTACTAGGTTCAAAAAATAAAGTAGCTAATTTTTTACCATCACATTTATGAGAATATTTGTCTTCATTTGTGATAATATCTTTAGCTACTTTAATCATATCATCAATTTCTTTTATTGATAAATCTTTTATATCAATTAAATGTTTCATTTTTGCTCTCCTCTTTACAATTTTTCTTATTTTATCAAAATTTGTATGTATTTGTAAAGAGGTATAATATATTTATTATAGTTATTTAATTATATAAATTTTTATAATATAATATCTCTTTTAAGCAACTCATTTTTAACAATTCCTGTACCTAAATAACTATTATTTGAATCATATATATTATACATTCCCTCTTCTAATTCAAAAGTTATCATTACTCCATTTAAAAATAATTCTTTTTTCCTATTATTTAAAGTAATTTTTTTTAAACTACCAAAAATAGTTTCCATTTTAACTAAGTGCTTTTCCATAAAATCAATATTACTTTTATTATTTTCTAGCTCATCTAATGTAATAGCATTTTCTATATTAAATCTATCTACATTAGTTCTTTTTAAATCACTCATATATCCGATTGTTCCAAGTTTTTTTGCAATATCTTCACACAAAGACCTTATATAGGTCCCTTTTGAACACATCACTTCAAATTCAATTTCTTGATTTTCTTTGTTAAATTGAATCAGATTTATTTTATATATATTTATCTTTCTTGGTTCAAGTTTAACTTCCTTTCCTTCTCTTGCATATTCATAAAGTTTTTTACCTTTAACTTTAATTGCAGAATACATAGGTGGTATCTGCTCACTTTCACCTATAAAAGTATTTAATATCTCTATTATCTTAGTTTCATTTAAGTTTTCTAATTCAACATTTTGCTTTTCAGTTATTTTTCCTTCACTATCTCCAGTATCTCTTTTTTCACCTAATTTTAATTTTACTTGATATTTCTTATCATGTTCAATTAAATATTTAGATAATTTAGTATAATTACCTAAAAGCACAGGAAGAACACCTGTAGCCATTGGATCCAATGTGCCAGTGTGTCCTGCCTTTTTAATATTTAATATTTTTTTTACTTTAGATACTACATCTTGAGAAGTATAACCTTTTTCTTTATTAATAATTAAAATACCTTGCATATAATTCCTCTACCAATGATATGTTTCATTTCCTGCTATTTTAAATCCTCTAAATAATTGCTCTAATAAAAATACTCTAATTAATTGATGAGGAAATGTCATTTTTGAAAAACAAATTAATTCATTTGATTTCTTTAAAACTTCATTTGTAAGACCAAGTGTACCTCCAATTATAAATGTAATTGTACTGTATCCATTAACAGATAATTCTTGAATCTTATGTGAGAATTCTTCTGACGAGTATTGTTTTCCTTTTAAATCTAATGAAAACACATACGAATCATTTTTTAAGCTATTTATAATTTTAGTACCTTCTTCTATTTTTACACTATTAATAATGCTGTCGTTTACCTTACTTGGTATTTTCTCATCAGACAACTCTATTATATTTATTTTGCAATATTTAGATAGTCTTTTTGAATACTCTGAAACAGCATCTTTTAAGTATTTTTCTTTTAATTTTCCAATACATATTATATTTATATTAATCATACTTACTCTTTAATACAAAATTGTGACATTATTATTAATTTAATTCATCTTCTACTACTGAGTTCGTTTCTACTACATTTTCTTCAGTAACATCATTTTCTATAACTTCTTCGTTTTCTAAATCATCCTCTAAAACTTCTCCGTCTTCTAAATCATCTTCTATTATATCTCCGTCTTCTAAATCATCTTCTATTATATCTTCGTCTTCAAAATCGTCTTCTATTATTTCTTCATCTTCAAAATCCGCATCTATAATATTTCTTTCATATTGATTATCATTTACCTTTGTAGACTTATTTTCATTATTAAGTACAATCATAATTGAAACACCTGCCAATGCAATTAATAATACAACAATTAAAATTAATGCTGCAAGTGTAATCCCTTTTTCATTTTTCATTTTTCATTCCTCCTAAAACTTTAACTTTTGTTTATGCTTAATATTTTATACATAAATAAATATTAATTCAAGTTTTTTATAACAATTTTATAACAAATTTCATTTTTAATCTTTTTTATTATATAATATTAAAAATTGTATTTATAGGAGGAATATATGTTTGATAAAATAATTGATAATAATAAAGATGAAATGTTGAAAACTTTATCTGATTTAATTAAATTCCCAAGCATATCAATAGAAAATTCAAGCTCCGAGTATCCATTTGGTAAGGCATGTTCTGATGCCTTAAATTATACATTAAATCTAGCACAACATATGGGATTTAAAACCAAAAACATTGATGATTACTGCGGATATATTGAATTTGGTGAAGGTAATGATTTAGTTGGAATAGTTGGTCATTTAGATGTTGTACCAGCGCTAAATGAAGATGGATGGACTACTCCTCCATTTGAGCCTTCTATACGAGATGGAAAACTATATGGAAGAGGTTCAATAGATGACAAAGGTCCAGTTGTTGCATCATTATATGCTATGAAAGCAATAATGGATAATTTTAAAATAAATAAACGTGTTCGTCTAATTTTAGGATTAAATGAAGAAAAAAATTGGAAATGTATTAATTATTATAAGAAGCATGAAGAATTACCAAGTATAGGTTTTAGTCCAGATGCAAACTTTCCTGCAATATACGCTGAAAAAGGTATTTTAAGTATTGAATTAAAAAAGTATTTTTTAATTGAAAATTATGATATAGTAGAAATCTCTTGTAATAACAATGCAATAAATGTCGTTCCTAAATATTGTTCTATTATACTAAAGCCAAATTCAAATACGGTTTCATACTTAAAAAATTCAGAAAACATAAATATATCTATTTTAGAAAATAATTTAATAAAAATAGAAGCATTTGGAATAGCTTCACACGCTGCACACCCTGAAGAAGGAAAAAATGCAATAGCAATTTTAATCAAATATATTATCGATAATTTTGAAATGAAAAATAATTTTTTAAATAGATTATATGAATTAGACTTTTTTAATATAATTAGTCCTACATTTTTAAATTGTATTGATGATGAATCTGGAAAATTAACATCAAATGTTGCATCTATTGATTATAATAGAGATTCAAATAATTTGATATTAAAAATAAATTTACGAGTACCTGTAAAAACTTCCCTTGATAGCATTATTCAAAAATATAAAAATTTAGATTCAGAATTTGATAGTTTAGAAGTTAATGAAATTGGTAGACAAGAACCACTATTTGTTGATAAAAATTCATATTTAGTAAAAACTCTTGTAAATATTTTTAATAAAAAAACAAATATGAACGAATCACCAATTGCAATAGGTGGAGGTACATACGCAAGAGCTTTTAATAATTTTGTTTCATATGGTATGACAATGCCGGGTGATAAGGATATGTGCCATCAAGTTGATGAATTTATAGATATAGATAAATTTATCTTAACTGCCAAAATATATGCTGAAGCAATATATGAACTTTCTAAGTAAAAAAAAGACATTCTTTTATCTACCACCATTTTAAGTAGAATAAAAAGAATGTCTTTTTTTATACTTACTTATATTCCGCTATATGCTGTTTTTGCATGAATGCCATCTAAATTACCTATACTTCCACTTAATGAATTTATTATATCTTGTGGTGCGTCAATTGCAACTGATATAACACTTATTCCCTTCTTATGATATGGAACTCCCATTCTGCCAATAATATAGTCTCCATAGTCAGAAAGTAATCTATTAAGTGTTGGTACACTTTCTCTATTTTCTACAATAATTCCAATAACAGCTACTCTAGTTTCCATATCTTTAACTTCTCCTTATTTATAGTATGTCAATTTAATAAATATTTATACTTGCTTTATTCTTCAAATAGCACTATCTTATTTTCTTTTAATGAGTTTTTAACATCAATTACTCTTTGATTAGATGATCCTTTCCACTTTAAAGTTGGATTTCTTAGTTCATCTGTATATGTACCATCAACTAAAACATCTACATATTTTAAAGCTTCTTTATCCTTTAATCCCTCATCAAATTTATATCCAGACCACATCCAAACAGATTTATTAGGATACTTTTCTTTAAATGCTTTTGCGAGTTTTGCTGTACCATCTTCATTATTTGGATGCATTGGTTCACCACCTAATATTGATAAACCTTTTATATGATCTTTTTTACATAAATCTAATACTTCATTTATTGTTTCTTCATTAAAATCATATCCTGTATTAAAATCCCAAGTTTCTTTATTAAAACAATTTTTGCAATGAAATGCGCACCCTTGCATAAATATTGAGACTCTAACTCCAGGTCCATTTGAAATATCCATTTTGCGAATTAAATTGTATTTCATATTTTGTTCCTCTTATATTAGTTTTTACTTTGCTTTTACTGAAGCAACTTTATTATCTATATGAAGAACTCTTTCTTTAATTTCTTGAGTTCTTCCTTTATTCCAGAAATTGGTTCCTATATAACCACATGTACGTCTTGCAACATTTAATGTATTATGGTCTCTATTACCACATTCAGGGCAATACCATTCATAATTTTCGTCAATTAATATTTCTCCTGTATAACCACATTTTTGACAAAAATCAGATTTAGTGTTTAATTCTGCATACATAATATTGTCATATATAAATTGTATAACACCTATAACAGCATCTATATTATTTTGTAAATTTGGTGTTTCTATATAAGAAATAGCACCACCTGGACTTAATTTTTGGAACTCACTTTCTACTGTTAGTTTTGAAAATGCATCAATTTCTTCAAAAACAGGAACATGATAAGAATTTGTAATATAATTTCTATCTGTTATTCCTTTAACTGTTCCAAATCTTTCTTTTAAGCATTTTGCAAATTTATATGTAGTTGATTCTATTGGAGTACCATATACTGAATAATCAATATCTTCTTCTTGTTTCCATTTTTTAGCAGCATCATTTAAATGTTGCATAATTTCTAAACCAAATTCTTTACCTTCACCAGTATGAGAATATCCAGTCATATATTTAACACATTCATATAATCCAGCATAACCAAGTGAAATAGTTGAATAACCATGATGTAAAAGTTCATGAATTGACTCGCCTTTTTCTAGTCTTGCTAATGCTCCATGTTGCCATAAAATAGGTGCAACATCACTTGTAACATTACTTAATCTCTTATGTCTAATCTGAAGTGCTCTATGGCAAAGTTCTAATCTTTCATCCATAATTTTCCAGAACTTATCTATATCTTTTTTGGATGATAAAGCTACATCAGGAAGGTTAATTGTTACAACACCTTGATTGAATCTACCATAATATTTTCCTTTACCTTCTTCATAGTTTTTAGCTTTTGAAATATTACCAACACTCATTGTTCTATCAGGAGTTAAGAATGATCTACATCCCATACATGGATAACATTCACCATCACCATTTCCATTAATTTTAAGTTCTTTCATAACTTTTTCTGATATATAATCTGGAACCATTCTTTTAGCTGTACATTCAGCAGAAAGTTTAGTTAAATACCAATACTTGCTATTCTCATGAATATTATCTTCTTCAAGAACATATAATAGTTTTGGAAATGCAGGAGTTATATAAACACCCTTTTCATTTTTAAATCCTAAAAGTCTTTGTTTTAAAAACTCTTCTATAATCATAGCAAGCTCATCTTTATATTCTTCTGTTTCACCTAAATACATTGCTACAGATAAAAATGGTGCTTGTCCATTTGTATTTGTCATTGAATTTACTTGATAATTAAAGGTTTGAACTCCGTCTTCAACTTCTTTTCTTGTATCTTGGTCTGCATATTTTTTGCAATCTTCTTCTTTAAAACCTCTATCTTTGTATTTTTTATAATACTTATTATAGCTTAATCTTACAAAAGGAGCCAAGTGTGAAAGTGAAACAGTTGCTCCACCATAGCTAGAAGATGTAACAGCTAGAATAATTTGAGTTGCAATTGTTGCAGCTGTCAAAAATCTGTGTGGTTTTTCAATCATAACGCCATTTATAATAGTTCCATTTTGTAGCATATCATCTAAATTTATAAGTTCACAATTATGGAGAGCATTTTGTGCAAAATAGTCTGCATCATGAAAATGAATTATTCCTTCATCATGTGCTTTAACAATATCTTCAGGAAGCAAAAATCTTCTTGTAATATCTGTTGATGTTATTCCAGCTAGATAATCTCTTTGTGTAGTAACTACTTCTGCATTTTTATTTGAATTTTCATTGTTCCAATATTCATTTTCTCCTTCAATTAATTCTTTAATTGATTGATCTGTAGTATTAGCTTTTCTTACTAATTCTCTTGTATATCTATATGTAATATACTTTTTAGCTAAAGCATATTTATTAAATTCCATTAATTTTTCTTCAATTATATCTTGAATATCTTCTACTAATATTCTTCTCTTATTCAATTCTTCGATATATTTGATTATTTCTTCAATTTCCTCAGAAGTAGCTTTTTCTTTTCCCCTTACTTCAGTGTTTGCTTTTCCAATAGCAATTCTTATTTTTTCTGGGTCATAATCTACTATATGTCCATCTCTTTTAACTATTTTCATAACAATAAAGTCCTCCTTAAATTTTCTGTTCTAAATATATATATATTATAAAATATTTACAAGTTGCAATTGCAACTTTCATAATAATGTAATATAATTGTAAAGGAGGTAAAAAAAATGAGTCCTTTTGAAGGTTTAAACATGTTACAAAAAAGTAAACTTTTTAATTTACTTGAAGTTCATAAGTATAAATATAAAAAAAATCAAGAAATATTGCCCACTTTAAGACATGAAAATATTTTTGGTATTATTTTAGAGGGTTCTGCTGATATTATTAGCGTTGATTACGAAGGAAATGAAACAATTATGGAAAAACTTTCTAAAGAAAGTTTATTTAATACTTATATGAATTTAATAAACTTTGAAGATTATGAAATAATTTCCAAAGAAGATAACACAGAAGTTTTAATTATAAATTATAATATTTTATTAAGACAAGATAATTCAAAACATGTTTATTATAATATTTTTATGAATAATCTATTTAATATAATAAATGATAACTTTAGAAAAATGAATGAAAAAGTACGAATACTCGAGAAGAAAACAATACGAGATAGACTCCTTGAATTTTTTGAAATAGAATATAAAAAAACATATAGAAAAATAATAGAATTACCATTCAATTTAAAAGATTTAGCTGATTACATTGCAGTAAACAGATCTGCAATGTTTAGAGAACTTCGTAATTTAAAAGAAGAAAGATTTATAACAGTAAAAGGTAAAAAAATAACTTTACTATATAAAAGTAATAATTTTATATAAAATCAGGGCACCCATAAATATTTTTTCAGAATTATGGGTGCCCTGATAACATAGAATAATATTTCTACATTAAGCAAATAGAATTAAGCTCTTGGATGAGCTTTTTTATAAATGTCTTTCAAATCATCATTTTGAAATTGCATATATACTTGTGTAGATGAAATATCAGAATGTCCAAGCATTGTTTGTATCGCTTTTAAATCTGCTCCATTTTGTAAAAGATGTGTAGCAAAAGAATGTCTCAAAACATGTGGAGTTATATCTTTAGTAATGTGAGCTTGTTCTTTATAATATTTTACAATTTTCCAAAATCCTTGTCTTGTTAATCTTTTTCCATTTACATTAACAAATAATGCTGTAATGCTCTCGTCTTTTATTAAAATAGGTCTTGCTTTTTCAATGTAATCTTTTAGAGCTTTTAATGAAATTGTTCCTAATGGAATTGTTCTCTTTTTTAATCCAGTATTACATACTACATATCCTTGTTCTAAATTAACGTCTGAAATATTTAGTGATATAATTTCTGTAACTCTCATTCCTGTAGCATATGCAAATTCTAGCATAGCCTTATCTCTAATGCCTTTTAAATCTATATTTTTAGGTTGTTCTAAAAGTAATTCAACTTCTTGAGAAGATAAAATACTCGGAGCTTTTTTCTCAACTTTTGGAGAATGTAAACCACTTGTAGGATCATTTTTAATTTTTTTAGTTCTTAATAAAAACTGATAAAAAGCTCTAATTGTAGCTAAATTTCTAGATATTGTTGAAGTTTTCTTATTCATATCTTTTAAAACTTCAAAATAATTTTCTATGTCTGAACTATTAACTTTTAAATAATTTAAACCATTTTTATCGATGTATTCTTGATATTGTTCAATATCTCTTTTGTATGACTGTAAAGTATTAGTTGATAATTTTTTATCATTTTCAAGAAATTCTAAAAAAAGTTTAATTTGTTTTTCCATTATATTATTCTCTCCATTCTATATTTCATTTACCTTTTCATTTTTATTTACATAACATATTTATGTTATATCAAATATATGTCAAAATGTAAAGAGTTTTTAACAAATTTATTAAAGAAAAGTAGTTAAAGTTACTAATAAACTAGTAGAAAAATAAACTTCTACAAAACTTGCCAATATTGAAACTAATGTTGTGATAAACATAATTATAGTATATTTTATAACTTCTATTCTTAAATTAACACTTCTTATTTTTATATCTTTATGAATCATTATACCATTTTCAGCCATTATAAAAATAAATGGAAGAAATATTATATTTTGAAATGTTAAAGAAGAAATTGCAAAAAGTGTACCTGTTTTAATACCTAACACTGCTACTAATGCTGAAATTGTATATCCAAGTAAAAATCCCTTGTATAATATCACTAAGTATATAATAGGACCTCCAATTATAGTACAACCTAAAATCCATATTATTACTATTAACAATACATTATTTTTTATACTTAAAAATAATAATTGAATTCTATCTATATTTTCATTACTCTTAATATGATTTAGCAAATTCGTAATATATATATTTATTTCATTCTTTTGTACATCACTAGACATATTAATAGAAATAATTCCAATTGCAATTCCAATACAAAAAATAATACTTATAATTATAAAAATAAATTTATTTTTATTTATATAGTTCATAATTACATTTTTCATAAATACACCCTACTTAATCCAAGTGTATTCATAAATAAATAATTTATTCTACTTTTCCGTAAACTCCTCCTCCACCTTCAATAATGTGCATTTTACCTTCTCTAGCATCTATTATATTTTTAGCGATTTTACTACCTATAACAGCTTCAATATCATCACTTGATAATTTATGTAAAATTGTCATTTCAGTTCCAAAATGCTCTAATAACTTATCTATTGTCTTTCCACCTATTCCTGGGATAAAAGTAAGAGGAATTTGATATATATATTCTGGTCTATTTTTAGGACTTATACTTTCTTTTTTATCTTTAATTATTTCAATTCTATCAAAAACTCCCATAGTTATATTATGACTCACACATGTATCACATTTTAGAACAGGAGCCGGTCCTGGTATCCTTTTGTTGCATTTTTCACAAAAAGTTCTATGATATTTTCCAAGTTTTGGATCTAATCCATAATTTGCAACAATTTTTCTTCCTTCTTCATTTTTTACAGCTTTAACAAATTCTTTAAAACTAATTCCACCAAGTTCCATTTTATTGTATTCTCTTGCTATTTTGGGTAGAGAATGTGCATCTGAATTTGTTAAAAATGTTTTTCCTTCGAGTTCAGAAATTTGATCTGCTAAATATGTATCACTGCTTAAACCAAGCTCAATTGCAGGTATTCTATCATACTTTTCTTTAAAAATTTTCTTTAAAGAATCAGTACAATTACCATAATAACTCTTATGAGGTGTAAAACAATGAGCAGGAATCAAAATTCCATTGTACTTTTCTACAATATCAATTAAATCATATCCAGACAAATCTGTCCTTTGAGTACTTAAAGTAATATTTTTAAGATGTAGCCTTAATTCATTTGAAAAAGCTTTAATGTCAGCTAATGTTGGAAAATAGCATAAATTATGTGCACTTCCTTTTTTTCCATTATCATTAATTTCAGAAGTTTCAACTTCACTTCCAAGTATTATACATACTTTATCTTTATATACTATTCCACCATCTTCTATTTCATATGCATCACCAGATTTTAAAAAATTATCAATATCTTCTATTACATAAGGTGAAGCACAATCTATAATACCTACAAGGTTTATTCCTTTTCTTTCATAACATTCTTTAGCAATATTAGCAAAATTTAAACTTTTAGCAGCAGTTATTTTAATTGGTTTACCATTTTCGGATCTACCAATATGAACATGCATATCTGCATATATTTCGTACATTTTTTCCTCCTAAATAAAAATAAATAAATTTTTTTTATTGTTACAATTCACAGTCTTTAAGTAATATATAGGCTAGTTATTTTAACATTTTTTCAAAAAAATGCTAGTTCAAGCTAATT
>DJXP01000070.1 GCA_002449785.1 Clostridiales bacterium UBA7001 | reverse complement strand
CAAGGAGATTTTAATAATGAAGATTTAGGGAAGACAATGTCTTCAAAAAAAATATATGGAGATATTATAAAATATTATAATAAATTATGTAAAGATGAACAAGCGATAGCTTATTGTGTTAATATAAATCACGCAAAAGAGGTTTGTGAAAATTTTAATAATAATGGAATTTCAGCAAAAGAAATAGATAGTAAAACTCCAGAAAAAGAAAGAGAAATTATAATGGATCAATTTAAAAATGGAGAATTTAAAATATTATGCAATTGCAATTTAATTAGTGAAGGAATAACTTTACCTAATTCACGAGTTTGTTTAATGTTAAGACCAACACTTTCTTTACCACTTTTTATACAACAAGCTTGTAGAGTTTTAAATTATGTAGATGATACTCCTGCAAAAATAATTGATTTTGTAAATAATGTTCAGAGGCACGGATTACCTACAATGGATAGAGAATGGAGTTTGTCAAAGCCTGTGAAGGAATATTATAACGAGAATGAAGATGGAACATTTAAAATAAGAGTTTGTCAGAATTGTTTTATGACTTTTGAAACTGCTGCTGTTTGTCCTTATTGTGGAGCTACTTATGAAACTACTCCTATAGAAATTGAAAACTTTAGAGAAATAGAATTAAAACAAATAGAAGAAGCGAAAGAAGAAAGAAGGCAAAAATTTTTGAATAGTGTAGCAAATAAAGTTGAAAAATATAAGAATATTAATGAATGTAGCAATTGGGTTGAATTAGTACAGTTTTGTAAAAACAAAGGATATAAAAATGGTTATGCTTATATTATGGCTAAACGAATGGGCATACCATTTGGAAGGAGTAAATAATGAAAGAAATAATATTTTGGTTTAGTAAACATAAAATTAAAAATTATTGGTTAGACTATGCAATAGATTTTTGGAGAGAACACTTTGCTTATTATGCAGATTTTCATTATAATAAAATAGAAGATTGGATTCAAATAGGAGACTTAAAGATTTTATTTAAAGTAGATGAAGGCTCTAAATCTTATATAGGATGGGGAGATACTAATCAATACTGGGTTGAGGGACTTTTTGATAATAATTTTGAAGATTTCTTTACAACAATAGTAAAAGAGGAGATAAAAGATGAGTAAACCTACGAACGGAATATGTTGGTTATATAAATGTCCAAATTGTGGAAACAAAAAAACTTTTACTATAAATTATGAAAAACATACACAATATAAATGTAGTGTCTGTAAGTTTCAATTTATTAAGGAAAAGGAGATAGAAAATGGCAAATAAAGAAGAAACCATTATACAAAATAAAATAAGAGTAGCTTTATGTAAAGCAGGATGTCTTATATTTAGATGCAATACAGGGGATTTTTACACTAAATGGGGGCAAGAAGTAAAGATTGGACAAAAAGGTCATAGTGATTTATATGGAGTGAAGCCAGATGGCAGAGCTATATTTATTGAAGTTAAAACTCTTAAAGGAAAAGCTAGAACTGAGCAAGAACAATTTATTAAAGCTGTTAAACAAAAAAATGCCTTAGCAGGATTCGCTCGTTCTGTAGAAGATGCTCTAAAAATAGTATTCCCAGAAAATTATTGAAAAAACATTAAAGAAAACTATTTCTATATTATTTTTTATATGTTATAATTTTATTAGAGGAGATGAGAAAATGGAAAATGTAGATTGCTATATATCAGAAAATGGTTATTTTATTGCCTCTGATTATAATATAAGAAATTTAATAGATCCTTCTGAAAGTGAACTCTCTACAATGCCATCAACTTCAGATTCGAGTGTTAAGATAGCTGGAAGAGATGGAGATGTTGTTTTGTCAACAACTTATGAACCAATACCATTTAACATAGTATGCTTCACAGAAGACAATTTGACTCCAGAGCAAAAAATAATAGAAGAAGATAAAGTAAAAAATTTTTTAAATTATATAAAAAATCATACTATAAAATTAGGAATAGAGAGTAGAAATGTATATTATAATGTAAAATATAGTGGTTCTTTAACGGTAGTCAGATATCCGAAAACTTTAAGATTTTCTATACCTTTAAAATCATCTAGTTCTTATGGGAAAAAAATTCCAAGTAAAGTAATAACAGGAAATAATAGCGAAACTAGTAACACTATTAAAGAAGTGGGAGCAGAATTTACAATCTTAGGTCCTGCATCATCGCCAATTATTTCTTTAAATGATTATGTTATGGAATTTGATACAGATGTTGCAAGTGGAGCTAAATTAATAATTGATAGTTCTAAATCAACAGTTACTAATATAGATGAATATGGAAGAAAAACAAATCAAATGTTACATTATAATCATCAATTTCCTAAAATTCAAAACGGAACAAATACATTGTCTGTCTTGTCGGGGATAGATAACGAAAATCAAGTAAAAGTTGAATGGAATGATTTAATTTTGTAAGATATAGGAGGCAACAATGAATAATGAAGAAGATAATCAAGTGTATGTTTTAAATAAAAACGAACAATTATTAGCTGTTTTTAATAAAGATGACGATGAGACCTTAATTAATCCTAAAATTGAAAAAAAACAAAACTCAGAAGCTATTTTTACATTTACAATTGATACAAAAAATCCTAAATGGCAAGAAATAAAAAATCCTGAAAATTTATATTTAGTTGATGGTATGATGTTTTCAACTAATTTTGATGGCTCTTTTAAAGAAGTTATTTCAGAAAATGATGAAAAAACAATAGAAGTTACTGCTTATGAAAGGCAACAATTATTAAGTAGAAAATTTGTAAGAGCTTGGAATAGTGAAACTAACTTAGAAAAAATAGATACTTTTATGGTTGTAATTTTATCAAATGGAAATTTAGATTTAAAAAATAATGATACGATAGTAACTACAAGATATCCCAAAGGTTCTTCAGGATATGCTTTGGAAGGACTTTTATATGGAACAGGATGGACAGTGGGAACTTGTGATATTTACGAATATGAAAATGGTGAAGTGGTTAAAGATGAAAGCGATAATCCAGTTTATGCTAAATTTGATTTAGAAACAGATCAAACTAATATATATGATAATATTTTAAAAGTTCAAGAATTATGGGGCGGAATTTTAGTTTTCGATAGTGTAAATAAAATTATTCATCATAGAAATGAAAGCATATACTTGCCTTATAATGGTTATGAAGTTAGATATCAAAAGAATATGCAATCACTCGAAAAAGAATATAATAACAAAATAATAACCAAACTATGTCCTTTGGGAGAAAATGGATTAAATATAAAAAGTGTAAATACTAATAGTGTATGGTTAGAAAATTATACTTATACTAATACTGTATTAGAGGGCATAGAAAACAATCCTGATTTAACCGATCCAGCACAATTGAAAAGATGGGGAGAAAGAAAGCTACAAATATTATGCCAACCTTCTATAGAATTAGATGTAAAATTAGCCTTATTGTATAAAGTAGAAGGATATGAATTAGAAACTATAGATTTAAATGATATTGTTAGAGTTATTGGATACCAAAAAATATTTCCATCAGTAGTAATAAGCGAAAATACAATAATAGGTGAAGATGTAATTATAGGAGGAGCTTCTTATGAAGAATTAAGAATTGTAGAATTTTCATATTCTTTATGGGATAAGTCTGATGCTACAATAAAATTAAGCAATATTACATTAGATAGTACTGATATTTTTAGAAAAGCTATAATAGCAACTAATGATGTAAATTCAGGAGCTTTAGTTGGATATAATAAAATTATTACTAGCATAAATAATGCTTCAGAAAAAAACACTATAGATCCTATTAAACTTAAAAATATTTATATACCTAATACTACAAATTATGCAATAAATGATTTGGGAGTATTGGCTAATTTAAAATTTAATGGGACTGTTTCTCATGTTCAAGGATTTTTCCCTAAACCTGTAGGTAATTTCGATGCATTAGGATTTGAATGTGCAGAAGCAGATATAGGCGAAAATCAAGTTACATATATGGAAATACATCCAATTATTCCTAATAATTTTAGAATACTTTCTGCACAATTACTAGTGGAACATTATCCTATAAAAGTTTGGTACAATAATAACACATACTGGGGTTATGCTAGAAATTTAAAATTATATGAAGGAAGCAAAGCTAATATGTATGAAAACTACGATGCTTTTAATGGTATTTATAGAAGAGAAAAGACTATGCAAGAAATACCAAATGCATTGGGAAGTAATGGATTTAATCCAAGCGTTCCTACTAGTAGTAGTCAGATTTTAGAAACTGTACTTAGTATTGAATTAAAAGATTATATTTTAAACGATGAATACTTTGTAATAAAGAGTGCAAACGCAGCACCATCATATACAGGTCAAGATTCAGATTTTTATAATTGCGCAATCGGAACTGGAATGGTCTCTGCAACATTAAATATTATTGGATATTTAAAAATATAAAAAAGGAGGTA
>DJXP01000005.1 GCA_002449785.1 Clostridiales bacterium UBA7001 | reverse complement strand
TTTAATGTAAAAGTAAATAGTAATGAAGAAACAGAAGTAACAACTACTCAAGGAACAGCAAATTTTGGAACAATAGCAATTACAGATGTAAGCACAAATGATACGATAAAAATAACAGAAACAGAAGCACCAAGTGGATATAATAAGTTAGTAGAAGAAATTCAATTAAGTGTGGAGAAAGAAGAAACAGAAACAAGATATGGAGTAAAAGAAGTTCTTTTAAATGGAGATGAAAATGTAACAGCAAATGTTGAAGGTAATAGAATTATTGTAAAAATCAAAAATTCAAAAATTAAAGGTGCTTATAATATAGAAATATCAAAAATTAATAAAAAGAACTCAGAAGAAAAAATTGAAAATGTTTTATTTGGTATTAAAATTGGTAACAAAGATATTGAAGAATATGTAACTAATGTAAATGGAATAATATATATTCCAAACATTCCTATATATAGTTTAGAAACTGAAACTATAACTATATATGAACTAGAAACAACAGATGAATATGAACTTTTAGAAGAACCACTAGAAATTACTATTAATAAAGCATTACAAGATGGAAAATATATTATTTCAGATATTAATAGTACAGAAAATGATTTCTTTGAAGCTGAACTAGAAAATGATACAATTAAAGCAATTGTAAAAAATGATAAAAAAATATTAGGTTATTATGACTTAGACATAATAAAAACAGATGAAGAAAATAATATTTTAACAGAATGTGTAACAGATTTTAAAATAAATGATGAAGAAAAACAAACAGAAAATGGCTTAATAAAATATGAAAATATAAAAATTGATAAAAACAATGTAGATAAAAATGATGTATATATAATAAAGGAATTGAATACAGGAGAAAACTATATAAAATTTAATGAACAAATTAAACTAATTATTTCAAAGAAATTATCTATTGATGAAACTAAGTATGAAATAAATGATATTCAATTAGAGGTAGAAAATGAAAATGGTGATATAATTGATGGATCACAATTTATTTCTGTAGACATGCAAGAAAAAGATGGAAAAGAAATTATAGAACTAAAAATAAAAAATTATGAAATATTAGACTTTTCACTAAGAAAGTATATATCAGCAGTAAGTTCTGACGAAGTATTTACAGAAGATGAAGTCTTGACAGGAAAGGACTCAAGAGAGCCTCAAGTCGATTTAACTAAATTAGATAATAAAGAGAAAACAACAGCAAATTATAATCATACAAAAGAAGAACTTGAAGTTAGTAAAGATTCATATATTTTGTATAAAATTAGAGTATATAATGAAGGAAATAAGGCTGGCTATGTTACAAAAGTAATTGACTATATACCAGATGAATTAGAATTTGTAAGTAGTCATGATAAAAATAATATTTGGAGTTTTGATGAAAATACGAATACAATTACAACAAATGAAAATTATATAGCTACTCTATTAGAAAAACATAGTGAAGGTGAAGCATTATACTATCAAGATTTAGATGTTGTATTACAAGTAAAAGAAGATTGTCCAAAAGATATAAATATTGTAAATATTGCAAAAATAGAAGAAATCAAACATAAAGATGGTACTATAGGAGAAGATAGGGATAATATTGATGCATTCAAATATCCTGATGATATTTATACATATAATGGTGGACTAGATGAAGATTTAGAAGATAACTATATACCTGGTCAAGAAGATACAGATGATTTCGATAAAATAGTCGTATTAGATTATGAACATGTTGATTTAGCATTAAGAAAATATATATCTGCTGTAAGTCAAGATGAAATATTTGAAAATGATGAATATCTTACTGGTGAAAGATCAAGAGAGCCAATTGTTGATATAAGTTCATTAGATAATAGAGAAAAAGTAAATTCATTAAAGACAGCAATATATAATCATTCTAAGTCAACTGTTAGTGTTAAAGCTAATGATTATGTATTATATAAAATGAGAATATATAATGAAGGAAATATTAATGGTAAAGCAACAGTTATAAAAGATTATTTACCTGAATCACTTGAATTTATTGAAAACTTAGACAATAATATTTGGACATATAATCAAGAAGAACATTCAGTAACTACTAATGAAAATTATGAACCTAAAGTATTGACAAGGCATTATAAAGGACAAGAACTAGATTATCAAGAAATAGAAATAATTTGTAAAGTAAAAGATGATGCTGAAGAGGATATCAATATAGTAAATATAGCTGAAATTATTGAATCTGAAGATGAATTTGGAAACATATTTGATGATAGAGACAATAAAGAAAGATTAACATATCCAATAGAAGTTTCAAATTATAATGGTGCAGGCGTAGAAGGAAATTATATACATGGGCAAGAAGATGATGATGATTTTGATAGAGTAATGATAAAGTCTTTATATGGAGAATATGATATACAAATAATAAAGACAGATGAGCTAGGTAATATAATATCAGATTCAACTGCAACATTTGTAATAAATGAAGAAGAAAAAGAAACTGAAAACGGAGTTATTAGTTTTAATAATATTGGAATTAATAAAAGCAATTTAGGAATAATTGAAAAATATGAAATAACAGAAAAGAATATTTCTAATAATTATACAAAATTTGATGGAAAAATTATATTAGAAATAGCAAAAAGAATATCTGCTGATGGAACAAAGTATGAAATAGATAGTAGTAATACAAAAATAACAATATTAGATAAAGATAATGTTGAACAAAATGATAAATCATGTGCAGAATTAGAAATTGAAAAAGATGAAGAAAAAACTATTATTAAGCTAAAAATAAAGAACTATGAAAAAGTGGATTTGAGTTTAAGAAAATACGTATCAGCAGTAAGTATTGATGAAAAATTTGAAACTAAAGAATATTTGTCAAGAGAACCGATAATTGATTTAACTCCATTAGATAATAAGGAAAAAACAACTGCAAAATATAATCACTCAAAAGAAAAAGTGGCTGTAAGACCTAATGATTATGTGTTATATAAATTAAGAGTATATAATGAAGGAAATAAGCCAGCATATGCAAGTATAATTAAAGATTATATACCAGAAGGATTAGAATTTGTTAAAAATTTAGAACAAAATAATATTTGGAATTATGATGCTGAAACAAATACAATTACTACAAATGATAATTATAGAGCAAAATTAATTGAAGAACATAGTATTGGAAAACAACTTGATTATCAGGAGTTAGAAGTTGTATTAAGAGTAAAAAATAATGTTGAAGAAAATATAAGAATAGTTAATATAGCTGAAATAATTGAAAGAAAATATGCAGATGGATTAGTTGCTATAGATATTGATAATACGGATACAGTACTATATCCAGACAGTATTTCAGAATATTATGGTGGAGAAGATATAGATAAATCAGATAATTTTATTCCAGGTCAGGAAGATGATGATGATTTTGATTCTATAATAGTAAATACTTTATTAGGACAATATACTTTAGAAATTCAAAAAGTAAATAAAGAAGGAATGATAATTAATAATTCTAAAGCAATTTTTGAAATAAATGAAATACTAGAATATACTAAAAATGGTATTATAGATATAGGAAATATAGAAATAAATAAATCTAATATAGAAAAACCTGATTTATTTAAAATAATTGAGTTAAAAGCACCAGATGGATATAAAGAAATTGACGGAACAATAAATGTAGTTGTAAGTAAAAGAGAATCAGCTGATAGAACAAAATATGAACCATATAAAATTACAGCAGAATTAGAAAAAACAAATGGTGAAAAAACTATAATTAGAAATGTTGAATTAAAGAATGAAAATGATAAAACAAAAGTTATTGTAAAAGTTGAAAATGAAGAAAAAGCTAAAGAACAAATAGTTCAAAATTTACCAAATAATAATTCAAATATACCAAATAATCCAATTATTATTAATGGTGGAAATAGTAATAATGAAAATACAAAACAAAGAAATGTTATAACAAATATAAAAGTAAGTGATAATAATTCAACAAGTTCAAACAGTAATTCAGTAACTAAAACATCTAAAGTAAATCCAAATACTGGCGATAATACACTTGAGACTATTTATAATATAATTTATATTGTTTTATTTATTAATATAATATTAATTGCTGTTGAGAAAAAAATTAAAGATGAATAAATTATAAAGAGGCGACTTAATAAGTTGCCTCTTTTATTAGAAATAAATACTTTATTTTTTTACAGTATCGTGCTAAAATAATAATATTAATGGAGAGTATATAATGGAATTAAAAGAAAATGAAAGAATTGATGATTTAGAATATAAAGGTTTAAAAATTATACAAAATAAGAATTGGTTTTGTTTTGGAATAGATAGTATTCTTTTATCTGATTATGCTAAAAACATTAAAAATAATTCAGTTGTAATGGACATTGGAACAGGTACAGGAATTATAGGACTATTATTATGTAAAAAAACAAATTTAAAAAAAATATATGGAATTGAAATTCAAAAAGATGTGGCTGAAATGGCTGAAAGAAGCATAAAACTAAATGAGCTAGATAATAAATTTAAAATTTTAAATATTAACATAAAAGATATTAAAAAACATTTCGTAAACAATCAAATAGATGTTATTGTTACAAATCCACCTTATAAAAAAGATAATACAGGTGTTAAAAATGAAAATTTAGTAAAATTAATTTCAAGACATGAAGTAGAATGTTCGTTAGAAGATATAATTGAAAAGAGTAGTATTGTTTTAAAGAATTTAGGGCAGTTTTATATGGTTCATAGAGCTGAAAGAATAGTGGATGTGTTAGTATTACTTAGAAAGTATAAAATTGAACCGAAAGAAATGAGATTTGTTCATTCAAAGCAAAATGAAAAGCCAAATTTAATTTTAATAAAAGCAGTTAAAAATGCTAAAGAATATTTAAAAATTGAAAAACCATTAATTATTTATAATGAGGATGGTAGTTATACAGAAGAAATTTTAGAAATATATAATAAAAATTCAAAAAAATGAGGATGGTTAAAACATGAATGGAAAATTATATATAGTAGCTACTCCAATTGGGAATTTAGAAGATATTACAATAAGAGCTTTAGAAACATTAAAAAAAGTAGACATAATTGCAGCTGAAGACACAAGACATACATTAGGTCTTTTAAATTATTTTAATATTAAGAAAAAATTAATAAGCTATTATAAAGAAAATGAAAAAACAAAGAGTGAAATTATAATTAAATATTTATTAGAAGGGAAAAATATAGCTGTTGTTTCTGATGCTGGTACACCTGGAATTTCTGATCCAGGTGAAGAGATTGTTAAACAAGCTATTGAAAATAATATAAGCATTATCCCAATTCCGGGAGCATGTGCTCTTATAAATGCTTTGATATGTTCTGGCTTTTCTACAAGAGAATTTTGCTTTATAGGATTTTTACCACATCTAAAAAAAGATAGAAAAGAGAAACTAGAAGAATTAAAAAAGGAAGCAAAAACAATCATTTTATATGAAGCACCTCATAGAATCAAAGATACTCTTGAAGAATTATATACGGTATTTGGTGATAGAAAATGTATGCTTGCAAGAGAACTTACCAAAATTCATGAAGAATTTATACGCGATTATCTTAGTAATCTGATAAATATAAAAGAGTTCAGAGGTGAATTTGTAATAATAATTGAAGGAAATAGTATCTCTATAAAAGAAATGGAACTTTTAGAGCTTAATCAAATGTCTTTAGAAGAGCACTATAATTACTATGAAAAACAAGGACTATTAAAGAAAGATATCATTAAAAAAATTGCTAAAGATAGAAAAGTATCTAAAAATGAAATATATCAGTATTTTTTATAATAAATATATTTATAAAATTTATTGTATTTTTGCAAATATAATGATATATTTATAATGAATTACTATAAAAGTTTGTATATTTATGGAGGTTTTATGAGTAATAGATTAAGTGGTAGAAGGTATAACACGGAGCCTAAATTGAATTTAAAAAAAGTATTTGCAACTATAATAGCTATTATAGTAATAATTATGATTGTTGTATCTTTGAAAAAAATATTTACAAATACCAATAATACAAAAGATACTTCAACATTAGTAACTTATATACCTATATTTGAAGATGACAAATGGGGTGTAATAAATAGTAAAGGTGTTAAAATAATAAGCAATGTTTATGATGAAATGATAATTATACCAAATAAAAACAAAGATATTTTTATTTGTAATTATGATGTAAACTATAATGATGAAACATATAAAACCAAAGTACTTAATGAAAATTCTGAAGAAATATTAACGGAATATGAAAATATTTCTGCAATTGAAAATACTGATGGACAAAAAGTTTGGTATGAAGATAATTTATTAAAATATCAAAAAAATGGTAAATATGGTTTAATAGATTTTGAAGGTAAAATAATTATCGAACCAGAATATGATAATATATATGCATTAGAAGGTATTGAAAAGAGCATTATAATTGAAAAAGATGGAAAAAAAGGTCTTGTAAATACAAGTTTGGGTGAAATAATTATCCCTGTTCAATATCTCGATATTTCAAGTTTAACAGATACTTATGATAATGGATATATAGTAAAAAATGAAAACAATAAATTAGGAATAATAAGTGCTGATAAAAAGAAAATATTAGAAGAAAAATATGATGACATTAAACATATAACAGGTAATGATTATTATGTAGTTGTTGATAATGGAATAACAGAAGTTATTGATTATACAGGACAAGTAATTTTAGATAAAGGCTTTGATAGTATTGAGGGGATAGATCTAAATAATTTTATTATTATAAAAAATAGTAATTATGGTGTTATTAATAAAGACGGAGAAACTTTAATTGATGCTAATTATAGCAATATCAAATATGCATTTTCAAATTATTATATAGTTCAAAAGGATAGTAAATATGGAATTATTGATGTCCAAAATAATGTATTAATTGATAATAAATATGAAAACATAACATATATAAAAGAGGCAGATTTATTTGAAGCTGAAAGAGAAGATTATAAAACAGATATTATAGATAGAAATTTTAATGTAATACTTGAAAATGTAATTGTATCTGAACTAAATATAGAAAATGGATATATGCGTATAAGAGAAAATGAAGATTATATATACTATAATTTTAAATTAGAAGAAAAAACAAATAAAGAAGTACTAGCAACTAATACATTATTTTTAGTAAAAGAAAATGGAAAATATGGTTTTGAAAATAAAGATGGAAATAAAATAGTGGATTGTATTTATGATGATGCAACAGAACAAAACGAATTTGGTTATTGTGCAATAAAAAAAGATGGATTATGGGGGGCAATTAAGTCAGATGGAACTATTATAGTAAAGCCAAGTTTAAATCTAGATGATTATATATATATAGATTTTATTTCAGAATGGCATAGAATTAATGATATAAGTATTAATGCTTATATTAAATAACAAAAGAGAAAAGAGGTTAATTCTAATGGAACTAATGACAAAATATCAGTATACATATTTTATTCATCCATATTTTATTGATGAAAGTAAATATAAAAAGTATATTTTAAAACTATTAAAGGATAGAAGATGCTCATATAAAATTTTTGAAAAAGAGAAAGATTTAGATATTTATAACTTCTTTTTACCAAATATAAGAAAATATATGTTTCCAAGTTTTGAAGTTAGAGGTGAAGAACTAAAAGATTTTAATAATCAAAGTCCAGAAGAAAAATGTAAAAGTTTAAGTAAAAATACAGTTGTATATTTTAGCTATGATTTAGATAGTGATGTACAAGGAAAAGTTGGAACAGAAAATGGTATATTTTTTAAAATAGAAGGAGTAGAATTAATATGTTTTAATACTGGTATTTGTTTTTTTACAATGAAAACACATATTGAAAATACAAATAAATTTGTTGATGTATTAGATTTTAATTATAGATTTAGAGGTTTAAATTCTGAATTTGCATCACTTAAAGATTTTGAAAATATAAAAATACAAACAGATACTTTTAAAGATATTAAAGATATTTTAGAATTCATGAATCAAGTAACAGGAGTTAATTCTAAGAATAAAAAGAAAAAAAATGATAAAGAAGACTTAATTAATTCACAATTTTATACATATTCATATGTTTGTGTTGAAACAAGTAATTGGAGTGAAAAAAATGATTTTTCAAATATAGAGAATGATTTTTTGAAATTTGCGAATGTGCTTCCAAGTAGTTATACTTCTGACTTTAATAAAGAAAATATAGATCAAAATTTACATATAATAGAAAAATTTAAATATTCTAAAATGACTCTTACAAATACAAGCTCTAATGTAATCTGTTCAGGAATAGACACTTACAATTATACAAGATTGCCTTATGAATATGAAAATCAATATTTTTATTTATATATAATATCATTATATAAAAGAATATTTCTTATGAAACTAAATAATGATTTTAAGCAATATGATCAAATTGTAAAAATGAGAGCTAAGTTTATTAATTTTACACGAGATATATGGAATAATGATATAACTCTAGATGATACAGGAGCATTATATTATAAAACATTAAATGAAACTCTACAATTAGATGGATTGTATGCAGAAATTCAGAATAAATATGAAGTTATTTATAAAGATTTAAATATAGAAAAAAATAATAATTATTATACAATAATAGTTATTCTATTAATTTTCTCATTATTATTTAATACAATAAACATTATATTTTTAATGTATTATTTACTTTAGAAGACAAAATCTAACTCCTACTATCTGAAAGGATGTATATTATGAATATATTAGTTGGTACAGATATAATTGAAATAGAAAGAATAAGAAAAGCTGTACAAAATCCACGATTTATAGAAAAAGTTTTTACTGAAAAAGAAAAAAATTATTGTGAAGAAAAAAAGGTACAAAAGTATCAAAGTTACGCAGGTAAGTTTGCAGCAAAAGAAGCTGTTTATAAAGCTATAAATAAAAAAATAAATAGTGACTATAAATGGACCGATTTTGAAATATTAAATGATGAAAAAGGAAGACCTTTTATTAATATAAAGAATAAAATTGAAGGACTTAAAAATATTGAATTAAGTATTTCACATTGCAATACATATGCAATTTCATATGTAATTGCAATTTTTAATTAATAGAAAAGAGAGATAATTATGGAATTATTTGATACGCATGCACATTATAATGATGAGAAATTTGATTTAGATAGAGAAGAAATAATAAATAAAATATATAATGATGGAATAACAAAAACAGTATGTGTCGGATATGACCTTGAAAAAAGTAAAATGGCTATTAAAATAGCAGAAGAACATGATTTCATTTATGCTACATGTGGTATTTCTCCTAATGATATTGAAGATTTTTCAGATGAAAATCTTAAAATAATAGAGGAAATATCTAAAAACAAAAAAGTAGTAGCTATTGGTGAAATAGGATTAGATTATTATTGGAACAAAGAAAATAAAGAAAGTCAAAAAGAATTATTTATAAAACAAATAGAAATAGCAAATAAATTGTCTAAGCCTATTGTAATACATAATAGAGATGCAGTAATGGATACTCTTCAAATTTTAAAAGAGCATCCTGTGGAAAAAACTGGTATATTTCACTGCTGTCCGCTTAATCCTGAACTTATAAAAGAAGGATTAAAACTGGGATTTTACATATCATTTAGTGGAAATATAACATTTAAAAATGCAAAATCATTTGATGCAGTAAGTATTGTTCCTATGGATAAAATACTAATTGAAACAGATTCACCATATCTTTCTCCAGAACCATTTAGGGGGACAAGGAATACATCTTCAAATGTTAGATTAGTAGCTCAAAAAATTGCTGAAATAAAAAAAATTTCGCTAAATGAAGTTTCTCAAAAAACTTACCAAAATGCTGAGAGAGTATATAATTTTAATTTTATAAATTCTAATTAGAAAAATATAAAATTTAATTAGAATTATTGAGATTTAACTAATTTAATAAAATTGTAATATAATTAATAAATGAAAAAACGTATAAAATAGTCTAAAAAGTTTCCTGGTAGCATAAAAGTCGTATTAAAAATGGAAACTTGTTATTAGACTATTTTTTTTTGACTTTGTGCTATATGAATATTAACATAGAATAAGAAAACAATGATGAAGCAATTGGAAATATAAAAATTAAAGTAAAGCTAATAGATTATATTGGTGAAAGCAAAACAATATCTTTAGATATAGAAAATGTAAAATTATCTATATTTAACTTATTAAAGTTTCATATTATGAAAGTACAAAATTATAGTTTAGATATATAAAAATATACTGCTAAATTAAGTATTCGTAAGAAAAGTATAAAAAATACTAAAAAAAGTAATAAAAACTTAATATAAAAGATTAAATCTTATAAAAATATGTTCCGTAAAGCTTTAGAAAGGGAGAAAAAAAATCAGAAAAAAATGATATTGAAAAAATTTTTTTAAATGCTATTATAATGCTAATGAAAAAATTCAGGGAGGATTTATTATGAAAAGGAACAAGTTAGTCGTAATTTCATTAATAGTAATAATGTTATTAAACTTGATTTTACCATTAATGAAAGCAAATGCAGCAGAAATTCAAGAAATACAACTAAACGACAAGTTGTACAATGCAGTTAAATCATATCTTACTCAAAAAGAGGGTGCAAATATTACTGCTATATTTAATGATCATGATCTAACTATAAAAGTAGATACATCATTAATTAAAAGATTAGATTTAAATAATGCAGGAATTTCAGATTTAACAGGTATAGATGCATTTAGTAGTCTTGAACACTTAGAATTATCAGGAAATAATTTAACTAAAAATAGTAATTTAAGTGTTTTAAATGCATTTAATAATGATAATTTTACTTATTTAGATTTATCATCTAATCAATTAGAAGATATAAGTGAAATTAGTGGACTAATTAAAAAATTAGAAGATGGAAGAGATTCTGGAAAAGAAATGACTATTATTCTAAGTGGGCAACGTGTAAAAATTGTTGAAACAAAGAGTGACTTAAAAAGCTTAGAAAATAATGATGTTTCTGATAATGAAGAAACTACAAAATTTAAACTTCCATTAATATTAGAAAAAGCAGGATTTTTAAAAGACATATGGATTAGTGTTGAATATAGAACACAAGATAATCCAAATTCTATAATAAGACATTCTAAATTAGATGGAAATCCTTATCTACAAGTTGAATTACCTGCAAGAGTGAAAGGTGAAGATGATTCAGCTGAAATTAGAATATCTAATGGTAGAAATTACTTATATGATGGTATTGTAAAAGTTACTATTAATATAGGTGATGATTATACTGAAGATGAATCAGCTACTAACTTAAATTATGCAAAGAAAAATCCATTAGTAGATAGTAAATTTGAATTATATTATGTTATAACAGATGATAGATTCGAAGCTATAAAAATAAATGATAGAAATCTATATGATGCTATTAAAGAACAATTAACAGCAGGACAAACAACTAATCCAAATTTAATTACATATAAATATGATACAGATAATGAAGGAAATGTTATATCAAGTAATTATCAATATAATTCTGTAAAAATAGGTGATACTACATATCATATGTTATATAATCATGTAGATGATTCAAATAATCCAGTATATGAATATGCATATAATCCAATATCAAAATCATTATATAAATATGTAAATGATACTACATTAGGAAATTATTTAAATGTAAAAATAGATTCTATTACTATGACATCAGATGATGGAACAATAAAAAATGGTTATAGAGTTGAAACAGAAAAAAATTTAGAAGAAAATGATATATTTACATATGATACAGTTTTAACTATTAATGGTAATAGATATCATAAACTATACAAAATGTCTGATATAGATAAAACACCTGTATATTTATATGAAGTTGATACAGGAAGATTATATGAATACTTAAGTGATGATGAACTAGGAAATGAAGTTAATAAAATAGTAGAAGAAAGTAATGGAACATATAGAATTAGATTAGGTAATTTATATGATGCAGCTTATGATGATGCACAAGCTTTTGTTATTAGAGATAACATTTTAGTTAACAAAATTAAAACTTTAATAATTAATAATGAACAAATTAGTGATTTAACAGGATTAGATAAGTTCATCGGATTAACTTCTAATTTAAATATTTCTCATAATAATATATTAAATCTTGATCCATTATATGAATTAGAAAATAATAAATCTAAAACTGAACAAGAGATAAGAGAAAAATATAATAATTGGTTAAATACAAGAAGTAACGGAAACTTAAGACAAGATTCTGATAAAGCTAAAGAATATAAAGATAGTATAGAAGAGGATATAAAATCAATAAAAGCAATTCAAAAGAATGTAATTGATGTTTTAGTTTCTGTAGCAACATCAGGAGAAACAGAAGCAGATAAAATATCAGAATTAAAAGAAAACGCAAAAACTTCAATAGAGAATATTTTAAAACCAATTTATCAAGGTGAAACAGATGATAATGGAAATAAAGTTGGATTAAGCTATAGAGAAAAGATAAGCAGTAATCAAGCATATAGCTCTGTTTATTTAGCAAAAGTATATAGAGATTTATCAAAATTATACGATATATATAATGATGAATATGTATTAACAACATTATTAACAGATACAATTGGTTATAATACATTTGATAAATATAAAGAATTTAAAGATGCAACAGGTGAAAAAGGTACAAGAGAAACAGCATTAAGTTTATTAACAGAAGAATATTCTTACTTAATTAATCTAGAAAGCAATAATGCATTAACAGAATTAGATAGAAGCTTAATTAGTGCAACATATGGAGTTGTTTTCGATAATCCTGATACAGATACACCTTTAGCAGATGTTTTAAACGAAAGATTAGAAATAGAAGCTCAAAAATATACAATTGTTGATGAATTAAATGAATTAAGAACAATTGGTATATATTCAGAAATGGCAAATTATTGCTTAATTCAAAGAATGAATAATGAAACACCTGGTGATAAATGTTATGAAGAAGACTATTTAAGAAGAAGAATTAATGAATTGCAATTAGAAGGAATACCAACAACAATTGAAGAACAAATTTTAGAAAATGTAATAAAATATCATGAAGATAATAATTATACACAAATATCAACACCAAGAAGTTATTTTGATATTTATAGTAATTATCAAAACAAAATATTAACATATGGTACAGATACTATTAAGGCTTGTAGAGGAGAATATATAAGAGTAGACGAAGTTACAGCTCAAATTAGTGAATTATTTGATGTAGCAAACTTACAAGAAGAAGTAATAAAAGTTAATGCAAATGTTCCAAAAATTAATTTAGTTGAGGAAATATATAATGAAATTAGTGATAATGCAAAAGCATCATTAATTAAAACAATTGCTTTATCTGAAATTGATGAAAATGGTCAAAATTCAGGAACTGATAAATTATTCTTATATAAACAATTAATGACACTTGTTAATAAATTATTACAATCAAATACAGATAAAATAAAATTAGCTAGATTAAAATCTTTAGATGTTTCATATAATAATGAACATCGTTATGATAGTTTAAGAATGCCAGATTTATCAAAAATAAATCAATTGACAGAATTAGTTGAACTAAATGCAGCAGGAAATTCAATAACAGATGATACAGCAAAACCTTTAATTTCAATTACAAATTTAAGAATTTTAAATTTAGCAGAAAATAATATTACTGATATGACACCATTCTTAAATTTAGAAAATTTACAATATTTGAATTTAAGCAAAAATGATATTACATCATTACCAATAGATGTTACAAATGGTAAAAAAATATTTGAACATTTAGCAGAATTAGATTTATCTTATAATAAAATATCTGATATTACTGGATTACTTGAATATTTAGATCATTATGTAGGATATGATTATGGTAATTATTTAGCTACAAGTAAATTAGCACCAAAAATTAATTTAAATAATCAACAATTAAGTTTAACAATAACAGAACCTTTATATTTAACACAAAATCCTACAACAGTATATATAGAATTACCAAAAATATTAGCTCAATTACTTGCTATTGACGAAGATAGAGCAGAAATTACACTTGAAAGAAATTCAAACATAGATTCAACATCATTTAAAACAAATAAAGGAAAAATAGGTGAATATGTTTCAATAACACCTAAAACACCAGGTTCAAAAGTGGCAACATTCAAAGTTACACCAATGAATGGTGCATATAATGTTGACGAATGTATTGGTCAAGGAACATTTGTTGAAGTTCACTATACTGTAGTTAATTCAGGTATTGACGCAGTAGTAGTAAATCCATCAAATGTATCATTAAAACCAGGAGATAAATTAACATTTTCAGCTACTGTTTTAGGAGAAAATATTGCTGATAAAACTGTTACATGGAGTATTCAAGGAAATACAAGTTCTAATACAATAATATCAGAAAATGGAGAATTAACTATTGGAGAAGATGAAACAGCTGAAAAAATAACAGTATTAGCAGTTTCAAATCAAGATAATACAAAATCTGGATCTGCAACAGTAAATGTTGTTAATGAGGATTCTGATACACTTGTAATATCTTCAAATAAGGCAGCAGTAGAATATGGAGAAACAGCTGAATTAACAGCAACATTAACATCTTCTAAGTTAGAAAATAGAAATGTAACAATTGAATGGAAATTAGAAGGAAATACAAGTTCAAATACTACAATAAATCCTCAAGGAGATACAAAAGTTAATGATACAACAATAACAGAGAAAAACATATTTACACTTGGTGCAGATGAATCAAGAAACAGTTCAGTTAAAATTACAGCATATTTAAGTGATAATCCAAATATTTATTATAGTATAATATGTGAAGGTACTGAACATAGTACAGGAGATAATACAGGAGATAACACAGGAGACAATACAGGAGACAATACAGGAGATAATACAGGAGATAACACAGGAGACAATACTGGTGATAATTCAGGAGACAATGCTGGTGAAAATAGTGGTTCTTTAGGATATCAAATAAAAGAAGATTATGTTGTAGGAATAAAAGCTAAAACACCAATTGATGCATTTAAAAATATTTTAATAGGAAATCAAAATTACAATGTCATTGTTAAACAATCAGATGCTAATGGAAATAATACAATAGTTACTTCAGGAAATATGAAAACAGGTATGACTGTTGAATTACAAGATGAAAATGGTCAAACAGTAAAGGATTCTAATGGAAACTTATTAGTATATGAAGTAGTTGTTAAAGGTGATGTTAATGGAGATGGAGTAGCTAATGCATTAGACTCAGTAATAATTAAAGCACATAGAATGGAATTAAATGGGGTACAATTAGTAGGATCACAAAGAGAAGCAGCGGACTTAAATAATGATGGTCAAATTACAGTTCAAGATTCAAGATTATTATTATATCATAGAGCAGAAGTAACTGGATATGATTTAAATTATAAAGCTAACTAATAGTTTTAAAAAGGAATTTGGAAATTATTTTCAAATTCCTTTTTTCCATTTATTACATAAAAATTCTGCAAAAAAAAGTATTGCTTTTTTTTTGTATAAATGTTATGCTTTTTATATAAAGCAAACAAGGAGTATATTAATTATGAAAAAGAAAATTTTACTATTACAAATAGTTATTGCTGTTATTTTTGTATGCACAAGTGTTTATGGTGTGCTTAATACAACAATAGATCTTACGCAATCAACAACTACTCTTAAAAGAGGAGAAAAAGTTACGGTTACATTATCATTAAAAGGTGTAGATGCTAATAAAAAAATAACAAGCGTTTCTGGATATATTAATTATAATAAAAATGTTTTAGATAATATAACAGTTGACAATATTCAAAAAGATTCAAATGGAAAAGTAAAAATAGGAAACGAAGAATTAGCAGTTGAAGATTTAACAAATGCATCAATTGATAATATGCCTTCAACAGTTGCATATGTTGGATTTAATGGTAATCCAACAAGTGATAATGATGTTAGACTTGTTATTGATTTTAATAATGGTATTACATATGATGTTGATTTATTAAAAATTGATTTTAATGTAAAATCAAATGCTACTCTTGGAGAAATAAAAAATGCAATTTCATATTCAATGTTTGTAATTAGTTCTGAAACAGAACAAACTGAAGAGATTACTAAAAATATAGATATAACTGTACAAGCATCTGAAAATGATAATAATAACAACACTAATAACAATAATATAAATAATAATAATGTGAATAATAATATAAAAAATAATATAAATAATAATATAAATAATAACAAAAATAATAATATAAATAATAATATAAATAATAATTCAAATAACATTGTAAATAACAATACAAATAATACTAATAGAAATAATAGTATTAACAATAATACATATAATAATTCAAATAGAAATAATAATACTACTAATAATAACGTTATTAACAATACTAATACCAATAATTTAAACAAGGGTACAAATTCTAACAAAACAGATAATACTACTGCTGCTGGAACTAAGTTACCGAAAACAGGAGCCAGATTATTTATTTTCCCTATCATTATTTTAGCTATTCTATCATATGTAAGTTATATAAAATATAAACAATATAAAAGTATATAAGTAATATGGAGGAAAATTATGATAATAGCAATAGTAATAATAATTGCTATAATAATTTTAGTTATAGCAGCATATAATTCATTAGTACAGGCTAGAAATAAAGTTAAAAATTCATGGAGTCAAATAGATGTACAACTTCAAAGAAGATTTGACTTGATTCCAAATTTAGTTGAAACAGTTAAAGGATATATGAAACATGAAGAAGAAACTCTTACAAAAGTTACAGAACTAAGAACATCATGGGCAAAAGCAAAAACGATAAACGAAAAATCAAATTTAGATAATCAACTTTCAGACGCATTAAAAACTATTATGGCAGTTTCAGAAAATTATCCAGATTTGAAGGCAAATCAGGGATTTATGCAATTACAACAAGAATTAAAAGAAACTGAAAATAAAATTTCATATTCAAGGCAATTTTATAATGATAGTGTTACAATATATAATACAAAAATAGAGTCAATACCTACAAATATAGTTGCTTCATTATTTGGTTTTAAAGTTGAAGAGTTATATAAGGCTGAATCAGAAGAAGCCAAACAAAATGTTAAAGTTAATTTTAGTGAATAAAAAATTTGAGATTTATCTCAAATTTTTTTTTGTAATAAAAGCTTGAAATTAGAATATATATATATATATAAAACATGTATTTGGATTGACAAAAATACATTAAAATAATATAATACTTCTATCGAATAATGTCAAATTATAAACTTTATAGATGAGAGGAGAAATTTATGAAAACTGAAAAAAAATTATCTGTCAAGATAATAAGAAATATAGTTTTTATAAGTTTAATATTAATTCTAATATTTACAATTGGTGTATTTGCTACTAAAAAAGAAATGAATTATGTTACAATAGTTTTTCCAGAAGGGTATGAAACAACAGTTGTAACATCAGAAGTTAAAATATCAGAAATACTAGCAGAAAATCATATTATAGTATTACCTGATGAAGTAGTTTCACCAAATGAAGATTCTAATATAGATATAACCAAAAAAATAAATATTTCTAAGAAAACTGATGAACAAGTTGTTATATCAGAACAAGATATAAGTGTATCAACAGAACAAATATTAGATGAATATGTTACTATTACAGAAAAAATAATTGTTGAACAAGTTCAAATTCCGTTTGAAACAGTAACTAAAGATGTATCAAAAGAAAATACTGAAACAAAAGATACGGTTTTACAAGAAGGAAAAAATGGTTTAAAAGAAATAAAATATAAAGTAAAATACAAAAATAATGAGGAAATTGAAAGAAATATAATTTCTGAAATAGTTATTGAAGAGCCAATACCTAAAATAATCCAAATATCAACGAAAATTACAGCTAGGGCAAATGCTCCAAGAAATGTAGGAGCATCTATGCAGGCTGCAGTAGATGGAAAAGAGCCTAAAGTAGTTACTGTCAATGCATCAGCATATTGCTCATGTTCATTATGTTGTGGAAAATCAAATGGAATTACGAGTTCAGGAAGACATGCTACTGAATGGCATACTGTTGCAGCAGGTTCAGGCTATCCTATAGGTACTGTTATATATATTCCTGCATTAGCAGACAAGCCAAATGGTGGATGGTTTGTTGTAGAAGATAGAGGTGGAGCAATTTCTAATAATAGAATAGATATTTTTATGGGTTCTCATTCACAAGCTCTTACATTTGGAAGAAGAAGTTTAGAGTGTTATATATATTAATTATTAAATAGTATTAAGGGACTAAAAAGTCCCTTTTTTGTTTTTTGGTCTTGACTTAATTAAAATTGTATTGTAATATATTATTCAATTAATTCAAAATTCTATTTGGCAGTTCGCCAGGTTTTCAAGTAATTAAAAATTAAATGTTTGTCAAGAGGAGTGATGCTATTGCTATCTATTACAAAAAGCATGTGTTTACATGGCTTAGAAGGAATTGTTATTGATGTTGAAGTTGATATTTCTAATGGAATTCCATGTTGGGAAATTGTAGGTTTACCAGATACAAGTATTAAAGAGTCTAAAGAAAGAGTAAAAACTGCAATAAGAAATTGTGGAATAGAAATCTCAAGCAGAAAATATATTATTAATTTATCACCAGCTAATGTTAGAAAAGAAGGTGCAATTTTAGATTTGGCTATTGCTGTTGGAGTTTTAAAATCTATGAATATTGTAAAAAATAGTATGTATGAAAGTACGATATTTATAGGAGAATTATCATTAAATGGTGATATAAATAGAGTTAATGGAATACTATCAATTTGTATTGAAGCTGTTTCCAAAAAAATTAAAAGAATTATACTTCCAAAAGCAAATATAGAAGAAGCAAGTATTGTAAAAGGAATTGAAGTTGTAGGAGTTAATAATTTAATAGAAGTAATTGATTATTTAAATGGAAAAAAAATAATTACTAATTCTAAATCTTCATTTGGAAGAGATGATGTGATTGATTATAATTTGGATTTTTCAGAAGTAAAAGGGCAAAAATATGCTAAAAGAGCCTTAGAGGTTTCTGCTGCAGGAAATCACAATTGTATCCTAATTGGTAGTCCAGGCTCTGGAAAAACTATGATGGCAAAAAGAATTCCAACTATATTACCAGATTTAAGTTTTGAGGAATCTTTAGAAATAACAAAAATATATAGTATTGCTGGAAAACTATCTAACAACAGAATTGTAACACAAAGGCCTTTTAGGAATCCACATTATAGTATTACAGAAAAAACATTGTTAGGAGGTGGGAGAAATCCTTTGCCGGGTGAAGTAAGTTTAGCACATTTAGGAGTTTTGTTTTTAGATGAATTACTTGAGTATAAATCAAATACGTTAGACCTTTTAAGAATTCCAATGGAAGATAGAGAAATAAATATTAGTAGAGTGGGAATAAATGTTAAATATCCATGTAACTTTATGGTGGTTGCGAGTACCAATCCATGTCCATGTGGTTATTATGGAAGTAAAATAAAAAAGTGTAGTTGTACTGAATTACAAAGGAAAAAATATTTATCTAAACTTAGTGGACCCTTAATTGATAGATTTGATATATATTTACATGTTTTTCCTGTTAATTATAAAGATATTCAAGTATTAGAAGAAAACTCAAAATCAATAAGAGAAAGAGTAAATAGAGCTAGAAAAATTCAATTAAATAGATATAAGAATGAAAAGATATATTCTAATTCGGAATTAACTCCAAAATTAATTGATAAATATTGTAAATTAGATGATAAAAGTAAACAAATAATAGAAAAATCGTTTAAGAGTTTGAATTTAAGTATGAGAGGATATTCAAAAGTTCTAAAAGTTGCAAGAACAATAGCTGATCTAGAAAACAAAACAAATATTGAATATAGAGATGTTTTAGAATCTTTGCAGTATAGAAAATATAATTAAAACAGGAGTAAATATATGTCTTATAAAATTAATATTGTAAAGCAGGAAGACTATCCTGAAAAATTAAAGAATATAAAAAATTCTCCTAAAAAGCTTTATACAATTGGAAATATAGAACTATTATATAAAGATTCATTTGCCATAATTGGAACAAGAAAAATAACAGATTATGGAAAGAAAAACTGTGAATATTTTTCAAGAGAATTTTCATATAGAAAAATCCCAATTGTAAGTGGAATGGCTTTAGGAACAGATAGTGTTTCACATATAACTGCAATAGAGTATAACAGCTATACAATTGCAGTTCTTGGTAGTGGGTTTAATTATATATATCCAGAAGAAAATAAGGCACTATTTGATAATATAATTGAAAATAATGGTCTTGTAATTACTGAATATGAAGAAAATATCAGACCAAATAAACAAAATTTTCCTAAAAGAAATAGAATAATTTCAGCACTTTCTGAAGGTGTATTAGTTATAGAAGCAGCTTATAGAAGTGGAACGAGCATAACCGCTAAATTAGCATTAAGGCAAGGAAAAAAAGTATTTGCTGTACCCCGGGAGAATAGATAATTATTTAGGTATTGGCGTAAATAATTTAATTAGAGAAGAAGGAGCAATTCTAACATGTAAAATAGAAGATATTTTAAAATATTATCCACAATTTGCAAAGGAAAAGAGACTTGAAGCACCAAGAAAAATGCAAATATGCGTAAATAATAAAATACTGAAAAAACAATATTTAATAATTATTCAAATAATAAGAGAAGGAAATTATTATATAAATGATATTCTAGATAAATGCGAGCAAGTAGGATTTGAAGATATGAATTATGTATTAGAAACCTTAGGATTAATGGAGCTAGAAGGCATTATCAAAAGAGATTATTCAGGAGGTTATAGAATTGCTATATAAAAATAGAAATAGCTATTATAATGTTGAATTAGGTAAAAATGGTGAACAAATGTCTTGTTTGTACTTATTAATAAATAATTATTATATATTGAATCGAAACTTTAATACTTATTATGGTGAAATAGATATAATTGCAAGAGATATGAATAAAGAGGAATATGTATTTATAGAAGTAAAATCGAGAACAACTAATAATTATGGAAGACCTTCAGATGCAATTAACGATATAAAAATAGAAAGAATTATTAAATCTAGTAAATATTATATTTATTTAAATAATCTTTGGAATAAAAAAATTAGATATGATGTTATAGAAGTATATATAAAAGGGAAAGAATATTATATTAATCATATAAAAAACATTTTATTATAGAGTATATGCTTTTTCTATATTTGTAAAATAATTGAAAAATAAGGCTAAAAATGTAAACAAATAGTTATAGAAAAATACATATGTTTGATATATAATTATAAATATATATTAACAGTGGGAGAATTTAAAATGAATAACAAAGAATGGAAAAGATGGATATTCTGGTTTTCATTTGCTGTTGCTTCAATTATAGTATATAAAACTATTGATAGTGTATCTACTATATTTAATGCAATTTCTGGATTTTTAAATTTATTAATGCCATTTTTTTTAGCAATACTATTAGCATATATTTTATATATGCCTTCAAAAAAAGTGGAAAATAAGTTTGCTAGTTCAAGAAGTAGCTTTATAAAGAAGCACAGAAGAGGTTTTAGTGTTTTTATAGTATATATAGTTTTGGTATTAATAATATTTGTGTCTTTTAATTTTTTAATTCCAACTATAATATCTAGTGTTAAAGACTTACTAAAAAATTTGCCAGACTACTATAATAGTAGATTAGAATACTTTAGTAATATTAGTGATGATTCATTGCTTGCTAAACTAAACGCTAAACATTATGCAAATGAGCTTAAAAAAACAGATATTGCTGAAAATATAATGAGTGAAATAATTAAATATATAAACATAGATAATATGTCATCATATATTAAAGGGATTATAAATGCCACAACAGTAATTTTTGATATATTTGTTACTGTAATAGTATCTATATATATATTACTTGAAAGAAGTGATATAAAAAGTTTTTTAAAAAATTTATCAAATGTTGTATTTGATGAAAAAACAAATAATAGGATAGCTAAATATTATCATAGGACTAATGGAATATTCTTTACTTATATAACAAGTCAAGTCTTAGATGCATTTATAGTTGGTATAATAACAACAATAGCAATGTTAATATTAAGAGTAAAATATGCGATTTTATTAGGATTTATAATTGGACTGTTTAATATTATTCCATATTTTGGAGCTATAATTGGTGTTATAATATCTATTATTATAACTATAATCACTGGAGGAGTTTTTCAAGCAATTTGGATGGCTATTATTGTTATAATATTACAGCAAATAGATGCAAATATAATAAATCCAAAAATATTAGGAAGTTCTTTAAATTTAAGTCCTATACTTGTAATATTTGGAGTAACTGTAGGAGGAACATATTTTGGTCCACTTGGAATGTTCTTAGCAGTTCCAGTTGTAGCTTTTATAAAACTTATGTTAGAAGATTTTATGGAAATGAAGGGAGAAAGCAAAATTTCTGATTATAAGAATTAAAAATATAAATGAAACAGCTTACATTATTGTAAGCTGTTTTTTTTTGTGTTAGATATTTCAACCAATTTTTTGTAAAACTTACGGACATATAGTTTTTGTATGAAAAAAGATAAAAAGATTCGAAATTAATATATATATAAACCTTAAAAATTGAGGAAATCTTTAATTCTAAAATTTCACTATATTCCTAATTGAAATAAAAAAGTAAAAAAACATACTAATCTTTATTCCGTAATAAATGTTAATAAAAGCCTCAAATTCTTAACTTAATTGTAATTTACTATATATATTATTTTTGCTTAAATTATATATATATTAAATAATATAAGAAGAAATTGAAGGGGAGAAAAATGGAAAATCTTAGAAAACTAATTAAGAAAAAGCTATTTTATGTAATAAGTATTATTTTCATATGCTTATTATTTTTAGTGTGTGCTAGTAAACACAGTAAAACAATTAATAATTATACCAAAAGGTTGTTTAAATCTAATGAAGATGAGGTAAATTATAGGGTTGAATACTATTATACTGGTGATAATCAAGATCCTGAAATTGCAACTGTTAATAAAACAGCAAAAGCAGGAACAATTATAGAAAGTTATGAACCAGATTTTTCACAAAATGATTATTCCATTGTTGCAACTTTAAATCTTCCTTTAACAATTTCAGAAAATGAAGAAAATAACGTAATAAAAATCTATTATACTGATAAAACAAATCCAAGTGAACCTTCTGTTCCTGTAACATATACACTAAAATACTATTATGATGGAAGTAACATTGGAAGTGAAACATTATCAGGTAATTCAGGAGATTCTATTACAAAAGAAACAATAGAACAAAATATAAGCAATCATAGTGTTTTAGATGGTACTGAATATAAATTTTATAAATTGAGTAAAGATTCTTTTAAATTATCAGCAAGTGAAACAAATGAACTTGATGTAATTTATTTATCTAAATCTGCAAATATTCAATATACTGTTGATTTTTATTATGATAATGGAAAAGAAACTGTATTAGATCCAACAAAAACTCGAGTAGTAAGTGCAAATTTAGATGATACAATAATTGTAGAAGAAAATGATGATATACAAAGATGGATTGAAGAAAATAAAATTTCAACAGGTGAATCAAACTCTTATTATGAATTTGATTATATTTCTCCAGAAGAATTAACAATATCTGATGATATTTTAGAAAATAATATATCAGTATTTTATAAAAAATACTATGATGTTGAATATAAACTTGAATTTTACTATGATGGTGAACATGATGAAAGTTTAGATAGAACTTTTGTAGGAAAATCAGGAGATGATATATCTATTGATACAGAAGAGATTGAAAATAGTATTAACGAAAATAAAAAAGATGGTTTTGTATTTTACCGTTTAGCTAATGCAAACTACACTTTAGACATTAATAAAGATAATACAATAAAAGCGTATTATTTATCAGAAAAAATAGGATATATAATAGAATTTAAATATTATATTGTTGAAGGAAATGAAGGAGAATATGTTCTTGACCCAGAAAAGACAGTAGTCGTTGAAGCTGAACTAGATAGTTTGGTTAATTCTAGTGATATAGATCAAGTTTTAATAGAATCAAATAAAGGTGTTGATTATGAAGGATATACTATTTCACCATCAAGTATAACGATTACAGATGATTTACTTTCAAATAAGATGGAAGTAAAATACCACAAAGGATTAGAAGAAGTACCATATGTAATAGAATATTACTATAATGGTATAAAAGATAATTCAAAAAGTGAAATAGCGTTTGGGCATGAAGGAGATATAATTGATGAAACAACTGTTACTTCATATATTGCTAATAATATGAAAACAGGATATAGGTATTATGCGACTTCAAATTCTATAACATTAGTTAAAATTGAAACAGGTACATTATATACTATAAAAATATGTTATATATCTGATACAAATAGTAATTATAGGCTGGAATTCTATTATCTTCAAAATGGTGAGGAAACTCTTGATATAACCAAAACACGTATTGTTCCAATAAGTACTAGCACAACAATTACACAAAGTCAAATTCAAAATATTATTGATGAAAATAATATTTTTAGCTATAAATTTGATAGAATGACTGTAAATGCTGGTGTCGCAAAGATTTATTATACAAATATATATAATTATCAAATTGAATTATACTATAATGGTGTAAAAAGTAATAATACTTTAAGCTATACAGCATACCATGGAACAATAATTAATTTCGAAGATCCATTTGCTGATGAAACTGAAATTCAAGATATAAACCTTCAAACAAATGAAAAAGAAACAATAAATGATGTTATTTCATCAAATATGTTAGCTGGATATAAACTACTTACAATAGATGCAGACACTTTAGAGGGAGAAGAATTCCAAGGAACATTAAATATTCCACTTGAAATAACAGATGATAATGGAATAATAAAAATATTTTATGTTAGTGATATTAATGGTTTTACAGAATTATTTTATTATAATAATGTTATAGATTACACAAAAGTTAAAAAAATAAGTGCAAGTTTAGGAAGTAATATCACATATAATTTAATAGAAAATGATGTGCTAGCGAATACAAAAACAGGATATGAATTAGATGAAGAGAACACAGAAATAAAACAAGATGGCTCAAATCCTGTTACAGTAGAAGAAGATACTTTTGTAAAGATTCATTATATTGGAATAGAACAAAACTATCGTATAGATTATTATATGAATAATGACGGTGATCAAGAATATGTAAGAATGGATGAATCAGATGAAATAATAGGTAGATTTGAACAAAAAGTTACTTATGATGATATTGAAAGCTATATATTAGATAGAATGCCTAAGAATTACAGATTAGCAATTGCTGATGATTTTACTGAAGAAGATAGAGAAGAAATACTTGGGGGATATGATTGGTCAACAGCACAATTTAATGGTATTACAAATTTACCGTTAGTAATTAGCTTAAATGATAATGAAAGTACAGTAAATGAAGAAAATGTAATTAATGTATACTTTACAGGTGGATTTAATGTTAATTATCGCGTAGAGTATTATATTACAGAAAATGGTCATACAGAATTTACTGGAGATACAACTGTAAGTCAAGCAAAATTTGGAGATATTATTGATAATTATCCATTTAAAAATATTTCTGGTTATAAATTTGAATATGCTCAAAATTATCCATTAGAGGTACAAGATTCTATCGATGAAGAAACGGGAGACAATATAATTAAAGCATATTATGTTAAAGACGTACGTACTGGTTATAGAATAGAATATTATTATAATGGTCAAATAGATAGAACCAAAACAGAACAAATAGAAAAAAGTAATAATACAGTTATATCTACTTTAGAATATGATAAAATCGAAGATGGTTATGCAAGAGTAGCTATAGATGCACTTCCAATTACTATTTCTAGAAATCAAGTAAAAACAGTAAAAGTATATTATGTAACTGATGTTGACAATGGATATAAATTAGAATTTTATATTGACAATGTTTTGGACTTATCAAAAACAAGGCTAATAGAATCAGAAATAGGAGATATTATTTATTCAAGTGAAGTAATTGATAATATTCCATATAATTCATATAGTATAGCAGTAAATGAAGGTGGAAATGAAGTTATAAAATATACATATGATGAGAATAATTATGATGATACTGAATTACTTACAATAAGTGAAAACATAGAAAACAATGTTATAAAGGTTTATGCAGATGTAAATGCAGAATATACTATCAAATACTATTATGATAATGTACTAAAAGAAGAACATACTAATATAGCAAATATAGGTGATGAAATTAATTTGCAAGAAACAGAAGAAAATGGAATTAAAAAATATACAATTGGAGAAGAAAGCTTTAATGAATATGTAACATATAATAATGTAAATTATGTTTTTTCAAATACTAGTGACTTACCTATCATAATAAAAAAAGGTACAGATAATGTAATAGAAGTATATTATAGAAACGTAAATAATATAGAAAATGATAGTTATACAATTGAGTATTATTATAATGGAGAAATTAATGGAGAAATATATGATTATATAGTAGATAGTGATATAGTTTCTCAAATAAATAATACTAATGATGAAGAAGGATTAAAAACTTTATTAGCTGATGAAATATCTACATATAGTGTTTTAGATGGAGAAAATTATAATTTTTATAAAATAGAAAAAGATGCATTAAATGCAACTGTTAAAATTAGCTTTTTACCAAATGTTGATAATGGATACAAAATGGAGTTTTTCTATAAAAATCCTAGTACATCATCATACGAAGTTGACCATTTTAAAACTAAAATGATTAGTAAAACAGGTGATGTTAATGATGATGATGACGAAATTTTAGAAGCGCAAGAAACTGGTATAAAAGATAACTATATATTTGAAAATATTTCTACAAATGGTGGATTTCCTTTTACAGCAGGAGCACCAGATGAACATACTGTAAATTTATATTATGATTACACAGATGGTTCAATTATTTATTATATTAATTATTATTACAATGGTGTTAAAGAGAAAAGTGAAAGCATTAGAGAATCTAATTTAACTGTTGAATATATTAATAATAAAATAACGCAAAATAGCTTTTTTAAATGGAAACAATATGAATATAGTTTAATTCAAGCAGAAGATTTAGCAGATTTAGATTCAGAAAATAATATTATTAATGTTTATTATACTAGAAATATAGAAAACGGAGCATATTTAAGATTCTACTATTATGATTATTATGAAGGACAATATATCGAAAATACAGATTTACAAGAACCATATGAAGCAAATATTAATGACTCAATATCATATAATCAAATAGAAGAAATTGTAGAAAGAAACCAAATTTCGGGATATTATTTTGACAGAACAGAACCAGAGTTACCATATATAGTTGATAATACGGTTGAAGATAATTTTATTAATATTTATTATATGATGGATATTGCTGAAGGATATACAATTGATTTTTATTATGATGATATTATTGAAAAAACTTCAGTTATAAGTTTAGATGATGATAATACTCATTCTGTTAATGATGAAATTGATTTAACAGATTCTTATTTACAAGATATTATAAATGAGAATAGTAAAGAAGGATATAGATTTTCTTCAATAGCGCCATATCCATTTACTATAAGTGAAGTATTTTCACAAAATAGATTAAAAATTTATTATGTAAGTGAGCCTGAAATTCCTGTTAATCAACAAATAAGATACAAAGTTGAGTATTTTTATGATGGTGATAAAGATAAATCTAAAACAGAAGTAGTTATAGGTAAAAGCGGAAGCCAAATTACAACATATAGAGATAATTCAACAGAAGACTTTTATTTAGATAGAGAAGAAAATGTTCCACTTGTATTATCTTCAGGTGATGAAACAACTAATATTATAAAAGTATTCTATAAAGCAAGAGCAGGAGAAAGTGGGGAACTAGAAGGAAATAGTTCTTATACGATAAGATATTATTACAAAGATGGTAATTCTTGGTTTTATAGGTATCAAATTGAAGATGACTTAACAGAGAATATTGCAGTAGATGCAGGAACGCAAATTACAGAAGATATTATTGAAGACAAAATAAATAATAATTTGATTTTGAATGGAAAAATATATTATTGTGCTAATAAATCTAATTTGCCATTAACAGTTGATGAAGATCCATCAAAAAATATTATTAATGTTTATTATATATGGACACGACGCTATGCTGAATCATCAGGTGATGATGAATCTTATAATTTTACTATAGAGTATTACTATGAGAAAACAGACGATGATAATAATGAGGTTTTCGAAATTGGAGACTTAGAATATGTTGAAAATGATGACAAAAAAGAAATACAATATGAAGATATAAAAGATAGAATTAATAATCATATAAATTATACTGGAACAGATTTGACTTTACAAAATAAAGAATATGAATTACTTAGAATAGAGTATTTACCATATGAATTAAGTAATGAAGAATCATTAAATTGTATAGAAGTATATTATATTCCTACAGATAAAAAAGAACTAAATTATAAAGTACAATATTATCTAGAAGGTGCATTATTAGAAACAAATATTACAAGAAAAATTGTTAGCAAAACAGCTTCAGATGAAATTGAGGTAGATATAGATTCTATAAATGTTGATAATAAATATGAAGGATATGTATGTACGAGTGTAAAACCAAATCCTATACCAAATAAAGTAATGTCTGGTACAGAAATTGAAGTTCATTATGCTAATGTAAACACAAAAACAATAGGATATGATATTAATTATTACTTAAATGGTGAATTACAAGAAGATGATACAGATAAAGTTAGATTAACAGTTTTAGAAAATGCTTCAGACGAAATTAGTGGTGTTTTGTCAAGAGTAAATACAACAGATAAATATGAAGGATATGTATGTATTGGTACAAATCCAAGCACTTTATCTGATATTGCTCATGATGGAGATGTAATAGAAATTTATTATGGAGAAGTAAATACAAAAGTAGTTGGATATGATGTTGAATATTATACAGATGAAGTACTAAATGATGTAGTTCAAGTTAGAAAACAAGTGGATATTAATTCAACAGAAAATGAAATTGAAGTTTCTTCTGATACAGTTAATACAATAGATAAATATGGAGAAATATATAGATTTGATTCTACTATTCCAGATCCTGTACCTGAAAAGGTAGAAAATGGAAGTACTATAAAAGTTTACTATGTATCTACTGGCAAAAAAATAATAGGATATTACATAAATTATTATTTATCAGGAACCCTAAAAGATACTGAACAAGTAAGAGTTTTAGTAGATATTGATGATACAAATGAAATAATTGAGTTAGATGAGAGCAAAATAAATAAAAACAAATATTCAGGATATGTGTTTGAAAAAACAGATCCAGAAATTCTGCCAGATACAATAAGAAATGGTGAAAGCATAGATGTATATTATGTTGAAAGCAATACCAAAACAATAGGATATGATGTTCAATATTATGCAGATGGTGTATTAAAAGATACTGATAAACAAAGAATAGTTGTAAATAAAGATGATCCAAATCCAACTATTAATGTTAATAAATCATTAATTAATATGGAAAATAAATACCCAGGATATGTATTTGAAAAAACAGATCCAACTATTATACCAGATACTGTAAATGATGGATACGTAATTAAAGTATATTATGTTGAAGATGGAATGAAAACAATAGGTTATGATGTAAATTATTACATTGATGATACCTTAGTTGAAACATTACAAGATAGAAAAATAGTATCAAAAGAATCTAATGAAACAATTAGTATTAATAGAAATTTAATAAGTGAAAATAGATATTCAGGATATATATTTAATAAAACTGAGCCAGAAGTTATTCCAGATGAAGTTGATACAGAAGTAGGAGCAAATATTTTTACTATCAATATATATTATAATTCAGATGGAAAGAAAACTTTATACTATGATGTTGCATATTATGTTGATGATGAACTTATTGAAGTAAATAGAATTACAAAATCAGTTGATGAAGATTCTGAAAATCAAATAGCAATTGAGGATGGTTCTATAAATATTACAAATAAATATGGAAATTGTACATTTTTAAGAGTAAATCCAGAAGATGTATTAACAAGAGAGTATTTAAATAATGGAGATTTAGTTGAAGTTTATTATAAATTAAACAATCCAGAGGAAGAAGATTGTAAATACAAAATAGAGTATTATTATGATGGTTCTTTAGGAAAAACAGATATTATAAATTGTGAACCAGAAACTACAATATATGAAAATACAATAAGTGATAGAATTGAAAGTAATAAAGGAGAAGGCTTTTATAAACTAACAGTACTTAATGTACCATTATTAGTACATAAAGGCTCAACACAAAATACAATTAAAGTATTTTATGTATCTGATAATCCAAATGATCCAAATAATACAATAGGATATTACAAAATAGAATACTATTATAATGGAAGTATTGATGAAACAAAAACAGAAGTTGTAAAGAGTTTTAAAAATGAAAAAATTGAAATAGATAATATTAGAGGCAGAATAAACAACAACCAAATAGAAAATTATAATTATCTTACAACAGCAAATGTACCATTATTAGTAACAGATAATATTGAGAACAATGTTATTAAAGTCTATTATGTAACTGAAGAGGTAACTCCAGAAAGTTTAGTAGGATATTATAAAATAGAGTATTACTATAATAATGTCATTGATACAAGAAAAACAGAAGTATTAACAACAGTAAAAGGAAATACAATTAAAAGAACGGACATAGATGAACAAATAGAGTATAATCGAGGTGCATATAATGTTTTAACAGTTGGAAATATACCATTATATGTTTCTGAGAATATTGATAATAACATAATTAAAGTTTTCTATGTGGAGAATAATCCAGCGATAAATTCTAAGTTCTTTAAGATACAATATTATTATAATGAAATAATTGACACATCAAAAACAGAGCTTATAGGAACTGCAAAAGATGTAATTACTCAAGATGATATTAGTGATGAAATAGATAATAATACACTTGACGGATATTATTTATTAAATGTAGCAAATGTACCATTAACATTATCATCAAATACTGATAATAACATAATAAAAGTTTATTATGTTGATAATAATCCAGAAGATCCAAATTCTAATATTGGTTATTATAAAATAGAATACTATTACGATAATGACATAAATAATGAAATAACTGAAATAATAAGAACTGAAAAAGGTATAACTATTACAAGACAAGATATTGACAATAAAATAGATCAAAATAAAGGTACTTTCAGAATTCAAGATGTAGTAAATGTGCCATTAGTTATTAGAGATAGTATTGATGAAAATACAATAAAAGTATATTATAAAACAATAAGTCCAGAAGATGATATAGTTTCTTATAAAATACAATATTATTATAATGAAAATATAGATCCAGAAAAAACAGAAACAGTAGAATGTGCAAAAGGAGCAATAATAACAAAGGATAGCATACAAAGCAAAATTGATAGCAACCAAGGAGAATATGATTATGTAACAACACTAAATGTGCCATTAACAGTAACAGACAACATAG
>DJXP01000024.1:93266-97812 GCA_002449785.1 Clostridiales bacterium UBA7001 | reverse complement strand
TTATTATTCCTTGAACATCACTATCAATTTCTTCATAAGATTTAATATAACCTTCTTCTAATAAGGTTTCTGCAATAGCTTTTTTCATCTTTGATGCTGGTACATCAACAGTTTTAAATTTTGCACTATTAGCATTTCTTATTCTTGTTAACATATCTGCTATTGGGTCAGTTGTATTCACTTTTTTACCCTCCTTTTTTATTTTTAATATAATTCAAATTTTACCAACTTGCTTTCTTAACTCCAGGAATTTCACCCTTATGAGCTAATTCTCTAAAGCAAACACGGCATATACCATATTTTCTTATATATGAATGTGGTCTTCCACAAATTTTGCATCTATTATATTCTCTTGTTTTATATTTTTGTGGTTTAGCACATTTTACTTTTAATGATTTTTTAGCCATATTTTTCTCCCTTCTTCACTTGCTTCGCTCGTGATCCGTACTTCAACGATTTTCTTTTAGAAAATCCTCGTAGCTACGACAACGAAGAAGACACATATTTCTACACTAATTTTATTTATACTCTAAATGGCATTCCTAAAAGTGTTAGTAACTCTTTAGCTTCTTCATCTGTTTTAGCTGTAGTTACAAATATAATATCCATTCCTCTTAATTTATCAATTTTATCATATTCAATTTCAGGGAATATTAATTGTTCTTTAACACCTATTGAATAATTTCCTCTACCGTCAAAAGAATTTCCAGATACTCCTCTAAAATCTCTAACTCTAGGAAGTGCAACATTAAAGAATTTATAAGCAAAATCGTACATTTTTCCTGCTCTTAATGTAACTTTACATCCGATTTTTGCACCCTCTCTTAATTTAAATGCTGCTATTGATTTTTTAGCTTTTGTTACTATTGGTCTTTGACCAGTAATAATACTTAAATCATTCATAGCATTATCTAAAGCTTTTGGATTATCTTTTGTTTCTCCTAAGCCTATATTTATAACAATTTTTTCTAATTTAGGAACTTGCATTACTGATTTATAGTTGAATTTTTTCATTAATGCTGGAACTACTTCTTTTTCATATTGTTCTCTAAGCTTTTCCACTTTTAAATTCCTCCTTTCATTTTACTATTTTATTTTTGCACCACATTTTTTGCAAACACGAATTTTTTCACCTTTTTCTTCTTTATATCCGATTTTTGTAGCTTTACCACATTTTGGACAAACAACGTTAACTTTTGCACTATGTATGCTACATTCAACTGATATAATTCCACCTTCTTCACCTTGTTTTCTAGGTTTTACGTGTCTTTTTCTAATATTAACACCTTTAACAATAATTTTATTTGTTTTTGGTATTACATTTAAAACTTCACCTGTTTTTCCTTTATCATTTCCAGATAAAACTTTAACAGTATCACCTTTTTTTATTCTCAATTTATTCACCTCTTATCTTGAATAGTTTCTACTATAGCACCTCTGGTGCTAAAGATAATATTTTCATATATTCTCCATCTCTTAATTCTCTAGCTACTGGGCCAAATATACGTGTTCCTTTTGGTGTTTTGTCATCACGTATTATAACAGCTGCATTTTCATCAAATTTTAAATATGATCCATCAGCTCTTCTAACACCTTTTTTTGTTCTAACTATAACAGCTTTAACAACTTCACCTTTTTTAACAACGCCACCTGGTGTAGCAGATTTAACAGATGCTATTATTATATCACCAATTTCTGCAAATTTTCTATGTGAACCACCTAAACATCTAATACACATAATTTCTTTTGCACCAGTGTTATCAGCAACTTTTAATCTAGTTTGTTGTTGTATCATGACTTTAGTTCCTCCTTCTATCTAAATTTGATACATTTAGAATTATTTTTTTATTGATTTCTCAACTATTTCTACTACTCTATATCTCTTATCTTTTGATAAAGGTCTAGTTTCCATAACTTTTACTTTATCTCCAGCTTGACATGCATTTTCTTCGTCATGAGCTTTTAATTTATATGTTCTTTTAACAGTTTTATTATAAATTGGATGAGCAACTGATGTTTCAACAGCAACAACAACTGTTTTATCCATTTTATCTGATATAACTGTACCAATCATTGTTTTACGAAGATTTCTTGTAACTTTTTCTTCTTTCATTAGGAATAACTCCTTTCTTTAAATTTATTATCTAATTAAACATTAGCTTTTAATTCTCTTTTTCTTAATTCTGTTTTTACTCTAGCTATATCTTTTCTAACCTCTTTAACTTTTAATGGATTATCTAACCCATTTGTTGCTAGACTAAATCTTAATTTAAATAATTCAGATTTTAATTCACTTAGCTCTTTTTCTAGCTCAGGTGAAGACATTTCTTTTATTTTATTATTCTTCATCTATTCATCACCGCCTACTTCAATTTCTCTTTTAACAAATTTTGTTTGAACAGGTAATTTTTGAGCTGCAAGCCTTAATGCTTCTCTTGCTGTTTCTTCAGGAACATCAGCTATTTCAAACATAACTCTTCCTGGTTTTACAACAGCTACCCAATATTCAGGAGCTCCTTTACCTTTACCCATACGAGTTTCTGCTGGTTTCTTTGTTACAGGTTTATCTGGAAAAATTTTAATCCAAACTTTTCCACCTCTTTTAATATAACGTGTTAATGCAACTCTGGCAGCTTCTATTTGATTAGATTTTATCCATCCAGCAGTTGTAGCTTGAAGTCCATATTCTCCTTCGTTTACTACATTTCCTCTAGTAGCTTTTCCTCTATTTCTACCTTTTTGCATTTTTCTATGTTTTGTTCTTTTTGGTAATAATGGCATTAGTCGTTACCTCCTTTTGCTTCTTTTTTAGCTGGAAGAATTTCACCTTTGTAAATCCAAACTTTTACACCAATTTTTCCATAAGTTGTATCAGCTTCATAGAATCCATAATCTATATCAGCTCTTAATGTTTGAAGTGGTATAGTTCCTTCTTTATAAAATTCTGTTCTAGCCATATCAGCACCACCAAGTCTTCCTGATACTGCTGTTTTAATTCCTAATGCTCCAGCTTTCAAAGCTTTTTGCATACATTGTTTCATTGCTCTTCTGAATGAAATTCTTTTTTCCAATTGATTTGCAATATTTTCAGCAACAAGTTGTGCATCAATATCAACATTTTTTACTTCAATTATATTTAAATTTACTTCTTTATTTATCATTTTCTCAAGTTCTGCTTTTAAAGCTTCTGAATAATTTCCACCTTTTCCTATAACTAAACCAGGTTTAGCTGTATAAACATTAACTTTAACAAATTTAGCAGTTCTCTCGATCTCAATTTTTGAAATTCCACTAATAAATAGTTTCTTTTTCACATATTCACGAATTTTATGGTCTTCAACTAAGTAATCACTAAAGTTTTTTGAGTCTGCATACCATTTAGAACTCCAATCTCTAATAACACCAACTCTCATACCATTTGGATGAACTTTTTGTCCCATCGTAAATATCCTCCTTCCTTTTATTTACTTTCTTTTTCTCTTAAAACTATTGTTATATGACTTGTTCTTTTTCTAATTCTAACTGCTGAACCCTTTGCAGCTGGTCTAATTCTTTTTAAAGTTGGACCTTGGTTTGCATAAATTTCAGCAACATATAAATTAGATCTATTCATAAAATGATTATTTTCAGCATTAGCTATTGCTGAATTTAATAATTTTTCCAAAATCTCGCTTGAAGCTTTTGGTGCAAATTTAGCTATTTTTAAAGCTTCATCAACACTTTTACCTCTCATTAAGTCTGCAACAATTTTAACTTTTCTACTTGAAATTCTCGCATAACTTAATGTTGCTCTTGCTTCAGCTACTACAGTTTTTTCCTCCACTGTTTTTTCCTCCTTCACTCGCTTCGCTCGTGATCCGTACTTTTAGAAAATTACTTCGTAATTTCCCCAAAAGTCCGACAACGAAGAAGACATAAATTTCTACTCGCTTCGCTCGTGATCCGTACTTTTAGAAAATTACTTCGTAATTTCCCCAAAAGTCCGACAACGAAGAAGACATAAATTTCTACTCGCTCCGCTCGTAATCCGTACTTTTAGAAAATTTCTTCAAAATTTTCCCAAAAGTCCGACAACGAGAAAGACATTATTTTCTACTTATTATTTTTTAGTTGTTTTATCGCCACTATGTCCCTTAAAAGTTCTTGTTGGAACAAATTCACCTAATTTATGTCCAACCATTTCTTCTGAAATGTAGATAGGAACATGTTTTCTTCCATCATGAATTGCAATAGTATGACCTATCATTTGTGGATATATAGTAGATGCTCTTGACCATGTTTTTAAAACTTCTTTTTTTCCACTTTCATTCATAGCTTCAATTCTTTTCATTAATGCTTCTTGAACAAAAGGTGCTTTTTTTAATGATCTTGCCATGTATATTCCCTCCTATTTTCTTCTCTTAACAATAAATTTATTTGATAATTTCTTCTTGTTTCTTGTCTTATATCCTAGTGCTGGTTTACCCCATGGTGTCATAGGTCCTGAATGTCCAACAGGTGCTCTACCTTCACCACCACCATGAGGGTGATCATTAGGGTTCATAAC
>DJXP01000024.1:16027-93204 GCA_002449785.1 Clostridiales bacterium UBA7001 | reverse complement strand
TAGGGTTCATAACAGATCCTCTTACTGTTGGTCTAATCCCCATATGTCTTTTTCTACCTGCTTTACCAAGTTTTATATTTTCATGATCAGTATTTCCAATTGTTCCAATTGTTGCTCTACATCTTACAGAAATTAATCTCATTTCTCCAGATGGAAGTCTTACATGTGCATAAGCTCCTTCTTTAGCCATTAATTGTGCTTCTTGTCCTGCAGATCTTACTAATTTTCCACCTTGACCAGGATTTAATTCTATATTGTGTATTAAAGTACCTACTGGAATATTAGATATAGGCATTGCATTTCCTGGTTTTATATCAACATTTTCTCCTGATATTACTTTATCTCCATCAGTTAATCCTAAAGGTGCTAAAATATAACTTTTGGTTCCATCTTCATATTCGATTAATGCAATATTTGCACTTCTGTTAGGATCATATTCAATTCCTACAACTTTTGCTTCCATATTGTCTTTTAGTCTTTTAAAGTCAATCATTCTATATTTTTTTCTGTTTCCACCACCTTGATGTCTAACTGTGATTCTTCCATATGAATTTCTACCTGCATTTTTCTTTTTTGTAGCAAGTAAAGATTTTTCTGGAGTCTTTTTTGTAATTTCTTCATAAGTTGATGTTGTCATATTTCTTCTTGATGGTGTATATGGTCTATAATGTTTTATTCCCATTTTTCTTACTCCTCTCGGATTTATAAAAATCTTCGTCTTGCATTGTCATTATCTAAATTCTTCTTATTCATTGCAATACTTAATTTTTCTAAATCCTATACTTTCTTATAATATTTACGGATATTTTCCTGCTCCGTATTGCAGTTAAAATTTATTATCCTAGTTTTTTCTAGATTATTTTTATATAATAAATTAATAATTAAAACTCTCTACCATCTGCTTCATATGCTGCAGGACGTGTTCCAGGATTAGGACCTTTATACATTTCTTTTTTTCCTTGATATCCTGCACTATGCTCTCTTGCAGCTTCAACTGTATCACGAGAAACATATCCTGAAGGATTTTTTGGCTTTATTGGTGGTTTTATTTCATAATTAACACTATAAGGAAATTCTGAACTAAATCCTTTTTTTTCAGCTGTACTATTTGATTTATCATCGTTCATTTCAGGTTTCCTCCTAAGCTCCCATAAATTCATCGATAGAATCTTTATATTTTTTGCTTACTTTAACTTCTTTTCCACCTTTAGCAAGATATTTAATATCTCCTACATTTGTATCTATAGTAACTATAGCTTTTTTCCAATCTGGTGTTTTTCCTTCTTTAGCTCTAACTCTTTTAACTTTACCTTTAACTATCATTGTGTTAACACTAATTACTTTTACTTCAAATAAACTTTCTACAGCATTTTTAATTTGAATTTTTGTAGCATTTTTAGCTACTTTGAAAGTGTATTTTCCTTCTTGCATATCTGAGCTACTTTTTTCTGTTATAATTGGTTTTAAAATAATATCTTCAGGTCTCATTTAAGCATACACCTCCTCTAATTTCTTTATGCTATCAACTGTTAAAACTAATTTTTTATATCTTAATAAATCATATACATTTATTGTATTTACTGATCCTGTTTTAACATTTTCAATGTTTCTAGCAGATTTTTGAACTTTTTCATCACTAGAAGCTAAAACAACAAATGCTTTATCTGTTATTTTTAAATTATTCATAGCATTTACCATTTGTTTTGTTTTAATTTCTTTAAAATTAAATTTATCAACTACTATTAAATCATTTTCTAAAACTTTAGAACTTAATAATGATTTTATTGCTAGTCTTCTTTCTTTTTTATTAACTTTATATTTATATGACCTTGGTTTAGGTCCTAATGCGATACCACCTTTAATCCATTGTGGTGCTCTTATTGAACCTTGTCTTGCACGTCCAGTTCCTTTTTGTCTCCAAGGTTTTCTTCCACCGCCTCTAACTTCAGATCTAGTTTTTGTACTTTGTGTTCCTTGTCTTTGATTAGCTAAATAATTTACTAACACGCTGTGTACAATTTCTTCATTTGGTTCAATTCCAAATATTTCTTCTTTCAAATCTACTGTGCTAACCTTTTTTCCTTCTATATTATATACATCTATACTTGGCATTTACTCTTCCTCCTTCCTACTTAGATGATTTAACTGTTTTTCTTATTTTTAAAATGCTTCCTTTATTTCCAGGTACAGAACCTTTAATTAAGATTGCATTTTTATCTAAATCTACTTTTACTACTTCAAGATTTTGAACAGTAACTTTATCTACACCCATATGTCCTGGTAATTTTTTACCTTTAAAAACTCTACCTGGTGTTGATGTTGATCCCATTGAACCTGGTCTTCTATGATACATAGAACCATGTCCCATAGGACCTCTATGTTGACCATGGCGTTTAATTACACCTTGGAAACCTTTTCCTTTTGTAATACCTTGTATATCAACTTTATCTCCAACTTCAAATGTATCTACTTTAATTTCGTCTCCTACTTTTACTTCTGATATACATTTAGGACATGCTTTAAATTCTCTCAAATGCTTCATAACTTTAACATTTGCTTTTTTGAAATGTCCTGTTTCTGGTTTATTAACTTTATGTTCTTTTACTTCGCCAAAACCTAATTGAACAGCATTATATCCATCTGTTTCAACAGTTTTAACTTGAACAACTGAACATGGTCCAGCTTCTATAACTGTTACTGGAATAACTACACCTTTTTCATCAAAAATTTGTGTCATTCCGATTTTTCTTCCGATAATTGTTTTCACTTTTCTTTCCTCCTTAAACTATTGGCTAACAATTAATGCTAGCTTGGTTTACGTTTAAAAACGTAAGTTTTAACTTTCTATTTTCTTGTTTACAGTTTTCGTTTTACTCAAACTGCATATAGCTATTCCTAAACTCAAACTTCGCTATCGCTCTTTTTCGTTAAGTTATAGCTTAATTTCGATATCAACACCTGCTGGTAACTCAAGTTTCATTAAGCTATCAACTGTTTTTTGTGTTGGATAAAGAATATCAATAACTCTTTTGTGTGTTCTCATTTCAAATTGTTCTCTAGAATCTTTATGTTTGTGTGGAGAACGTAAAATTGTTACTATTTCTTTTTCTGTTGGAAGTGGAATAGGTCCTGAAACTTTTGCTCCTGTTCTCTTAGCAGTATCTACTATTTTTTCAGCAGACTGATCTAAAACAACATAATCATAAGCTTTTAATCTTATTCTAATTTTGTCACTTCCTATTTTTGTGTTTGATGTTGCCATTTAAAATTTCCCTCCTTAAATTATTTTACGGCTAACGGCAAGTTAACAACGCACCCTGGTGTTTCTCTAATAACCATTATTTAATCCAAGCTTTCTTTAGTATTCAATATATAATTGAAACATAAAGTCTTGGATAAGTTGTACGTTTATCAAACTTATCGCCCGGTCTAAGCCAAGACATACTCTGCAGAAGTTCCCTCCACTTAAAGTGTAGCCACATTCTGCTTCATCGCTTTATCTTACGCTTTAATATTATACTACGGGTATAAGCCTTTGTCAACACTTTTTTAAAATTTATATGCAAATTAGCTAAGGGTTTGTTTTATTAAAAGTATAGTATATTCCAATACAATAAAAAAGGATGATATCATCAATATCATCCTTTTTTATTGTAATACTTACTCTGCAAGTAATGAGCATTCAATATTTGTTTTACCAGTTAAGTTTCCATTATTATATTTTAATAAACTAACTGTAGGATCTCCAGTCGCATGAGGAATTTCTACAACAATTTCCATTATTCCATCATTATCAACATCTATTAATTCAATATTACTTATACTTAAATAATATTCACTAGTTGAATCTTTTTTCCATTTACTTTTTTCAATTGAAGCTAAATCAGCGACTTTTTGTCCTTTTCCATCTATAAAAGTTATTTTTGAAAAACCTGTTGTTTTATTTGCCATTACTAAAATATATTCATCTGTTCCATTTCCATCTAAATCGGCTATTAATGTTTTAACAGTATCATAATCAGCTATTTTAGGATTATTATCAGATACAATTGTAGGAATAGAATTAACTACCTTAACATTTCTAGGAATAGCATCATAATCTTCGGAAATTGCTATTTTACCAACATTATCAATCTTTACTAATCCATCATATACTTGTGTAGATAATGTTCCTAATTTTGAATCTATAAAACTATAGTTTTCATAATTATAATAAGTAATTACATATTTATCTGCTTTATCATTTGCATTATCTAAATACTTCAATGTAACTTCATTCATTTCAGTAGTATCTAATATTAATCCATTATATAAAACAACTAGTTCTTCATTTAGAATCTTCCTATTATCTACAACTTCAGTAACAGCAGTAGAGTTAGAATTTTGATTTGTTACATCAGATATTGCAGAATCTATTATGTTAGAAATTGGAACAACATTTTCATCTTCAGCAATTTTATTCGAATTATCTGGTATATTTGAAATAATCTCATTATGTTGTTTATCGTAATCATTTTTTTCTGTATGTATTAAGTAATAAGTAAGTGCACCTGTACCAATAATAATTATAACAAAAAAAGCAAGTACAAAGTTTCCAATTGTTCCTAATTTTACTTTTGTCTTATCCGAATGTTCCTTAGGTTCTTCAACAACTTTTTCCTTCTCAATTTCTTTATTTTTTAATTCATCCATAGTTTTTCCCTTCCTCAAGCTTTAAATAACAAATACATTTGTTAAAGTAGACAAATGCGCTTTGCCTACTTTAACAAACTTTATCTATAATATATTAGAACTATTAATGTATTCTATGACTCTTGAAATTTCATTTGACATTGTATCTTGATATTCAATATCATTATTTGAAGATAAAAACATATTATTATATCCGTATTTATTAAGAAATTTATATGTTTCAGTTTCAATAATTTCTCTTTTTGTCATTCTTTTATCTAGTAACATATGTCTTCCTTCTTTTTCATCTATTATATTTTGAACTTTAGAATCAACAATAACATAGTTTTTCTTTAATTCTTCAGCTAAGTTTCTTAAATCATTAACTTCATCTTCAACCAATTCATCATCATAATTTTCATCAATAAACATCTTAATTTTAGCCATCTGTTCATGAATACTATAATTATATGCTAGACTTAATTTTTTAGATAAAGTTTTTCTTATATACATTTGTCTTAATTCAATTTGTTCAATCATGAATTCGTCTAATTTATTTCTACCAGTAATTAATCCTATAATTTTACGAAATGTGCCTTTATCTTCTATTATTTCTAAATCATCTTTTAACTTCTTAAGCTCAGCTTCACCGCATAAGTTTCTTATTTGTTCAGTAATTCTTCTTTTTAATTCATTTTCTTCAATTATACAAAGTTCATCAAATCTTGTAAGTTTGCCTGAATTTTGAGCAACAATTTTTGGATTATTTAAATAATTAATTAAAGTACTAATTTGAATAGAAGCCATTGAAATTCTTTCAAGTTTACCATCTATTTCAGCAGTTCTAGGTTCTTCACCTAAAACTTCAATTTTTAAATTAATTTCTTGTAAAAGAGTAAGCAATTTTTCAGCAACAGTTCTCATTTCAAATGCATTATTTAAAGCACTGTAGGTAGCTCCCATATTACCAGCAATTCTAGCATGATTTTGTTGTCTTGAAATCAAATAATTTATATCATCAATTAATTTTTTCCCTGCCTCAATATTATCTTCCGCCTCTTGTTTAACTCTATTTAATAAAGTATCGTCATTTGATGTATTTAATTCTTTAAATACAATAGTATCTTCTTTTTCTTTTAATAGATTATTAATTCTTTTCTCATTATCTCTTAATTTTTTTTCAAAATCTTCATTTAATACACTTTCGTTTGTTAAATTCTTTACTTCTTCTTTTTCATTAGTTTCTTGAACTTTAACTTTTCTTCCCACTTTTTCATCTTCTCCATCTTTTTCATTTTTTTCTTCTATTGTACTACTATTTTGTTTTTCTATTTCAGTTTCAAAAGTATCTTCAATCTGACGACACTCCGCAATTAAATATACTGCTATATTTCTTTTCCATATATTTATAAAACTAATATTTTCTTTTTTCATTTCAAATAAATTTGATGAAATTTTCTTAAGTTCTTCTAATTCTTTATTTATTCTTTTTATATCATCAAAATCTGCTTCTCTATCAATATCCGAATAATTCTTACCTAATTCTTTTTCTTCAATAGAATTCTCATATTTCGAAAGAAGTTGTTCTAATTTTCTAATATTTTCATAATTTATTGAATTTTCATTTTCTAATTTTACACACTCGTCTAATTTCTTATTAATCGATGGTGCATTATCTATAATATACGAATATAATCCTTTTCTCTGAGCTTCAGTTAAATTATCTAATTGCTGTTTTTCAATATTAATATTAAATATTTTTTTCGACTCTGTTTCATCATTTTCTGGTTCTTCTTCAAAAAATTTTAACTTTGTAAACGGAGAAATTAATATTTCATCTTTATTTTTATATTTCTTTATTACATCTTTTATATACATATATGGTACATTATTATCTAAAGAAATATTTAATATTGCTGGTCTATTCCAATTATTTGAGAAATTCTTAGCTTCTTTTTCATCTTCTGTAGCAGAAAGCATTCTATCTATATATACTTCTGATTTAAACCTTTCTATTTCAGCTATATTTGTGCCTCTATAAAATTTTCTTTTTGATGGATTAGTTTTATAAAACTGTTTAAATATTAAAGAATATATTAATTTAATACATTGTAAATTTTCTCTTATAGAATCTTTATCATATTTTAATTCAACTTTTTTATTTCCTTTTTCCTCACTTATAATTGCAAGATCTGCTTCACAATTACTAACAAGCATTTGATTTATTGTTTCATATTTTTCATTTAAATACTGTTTTAATGCCGTTTGCTCTTCTTTCGTAATTTCTAAATCCATCATATGTATACCACCTTACTAATTATTTACTATATATAATCATAACTCTATTTGATAATTATTTCAATAATTCGATAGCTTTATTTAATTGTTCATCTTCTTCTGTATCTTTATTATCTTCTATAGAATAATCTGGTTCTATACCAACTTTATTAATTTTTGTTTCATTTGGAGTATAATATTCATTTACAGTTAATTTCAAAACACTACCATCATTTAGTGGAAGAACGCTTTGAATAACCCCTTTTCCATAAGTTTTAGTTCCTACAACTTTTGCTCTATCATTATCCTTTAAGGCTCCTGTTAATATTTCAGATGCACTAGCAGAATATTCATTAACTAAAACAACCATATCTTCTGTAATTATTGGTTTAAGCTTAGAAGAATCAATCTCTTTATTATCTTTTGCATCTACTGTTATCATAAGTTTTTTCCCTTCAGGAATAATCATATCTGCAATTTCTAAACATTCACTAACAATACCTCCAGTATTATCTCTTAGGTCCAATATAATTTTTTGAGCTCCCTTACTTTTTATATCTTTATATGCATTTTCAATTTCTTGGGCACATCCTTCATCAAAAGCAATTAACTGAATATAACCTATATTGTCTTCTAGCATTTTAGATTCAACATGATAAACTTTTATAGCTTCTCTTGTTATTTCAAAATCTTTATATTCATCTTCTCTTAAAACAGTTATTTTAACCTTTGTTCCTTCTTCTCCTTTTATTTTAGAAGCAACTATATCTGATGAAACCCCTAAAACATTTTCATCATTTACTTTAACAATAATGTCACCAGTTTCTAGTCCAGCTTTTTCTGCTGGAGTATCTTTTATACTAGATAAAACAACAACATTATCATTTTTATCAACAGTCATATATATTCCAATTCCAACATAGTTACCAAGAGCACTTGCTTGAAATTCATCCCATTCTTTTTGAGTCATATATTCAGAATATTCATCATCTAATCCGTTAACATATCCTTTAATTGTTTCATCAATTACTTTTTGTTCATCAATATCTCCAATATAATATTCATCAATAATTTTTCTAAATCTTTTTAAATTTGTAGCTATTTTATCAATATTTTTAGTTGCATCTTCTGAAGCATTTTCTTTATCTATTATTGCAGTTTTATTTTGAAGATTTAATGTTAATTCAGAGCCAAAAACTGCAGAAATTATTGCAACTATAATTAGTAAAAATACAAACTTAACTTTCAATGCTTTTTTTTCTTTTTCATATTTAAGTTCTATGTCATCATTATCCATAATTTTAAAAAACTACCCTCAAATGTATATTTAGGTTTTTAATTTGGATTTACCCATAAACCATTTATATTTTATAAAATAATTAAACTATACAATTACGAAATTCCTAACTATGGCAAATATGGCACAGGATTTGTACGTCTACCACTTACCCAAACTTCAAAATGTAAATGATTTCCTGTTGAATTTCCTGTTGAACCAACACTACCAATTTGCTGTCCTTGAGAAACTGTTGAACCAACAGAAACTCGTCTTGAACCAGATTGCATATGTGCATAAAGTGTCATAGTACCATCACCATGGTCTATAACTATGTATTCTCCATAACTTTTATAGTTTCCATTACTATATCTTAAAGCAGTAGATGTAACAACTGTTCCAGACTTTACTGCTAAAACAGCTGTACCTCCTGGACATGCAAAATCGACTCCTGTATGCCCAGCATAAGCACCATATCCTGTTGTAATATTTGATTTAGTTCTTCCAGGAAGTGGACTAGTATATCCAGCAGCACTTGGAGCAACAACAGTTCCTTTATATTTAGCAGCAAGTGCTGCTAATTTTTGTTGAACTTCTTTTTTATCTTTTTCAAATTCTTCTAATTGCTCTTGAAGTGACTTTTCTTCTTCAGTTAGTGTAGTAACTAAAGCTTCTTTCTGGTTTTTTGAAGAAGCTAACGAATTCTTCTTTCCTTCAATTGCTACTTTAGAATTTTCTATTTCTGCTTTAGCAGAAATTAAATACTCTTTTTCAGCTTCGATTTGTTTTTTAGTATTTTCTATTTGATTTAACAAATCTTCATCATATTCAGCTAATTGCTCTATCATATAATATTTAGATATAAAATCTGAAAGACTATCAGCAGATAAAAGTAAATCTAAATATGAAGTACTTCCAGATTCATATAGTGCAACTAATCTTTTAGCTAATAACTCATTTTGCTGTTCATATTTTGTTTCTTGCTCTTTAATATTATTTTCCTTTTCTATAATTTGAGCTGATACATCTGTTATTCTCGTTTCTAAATCGGAAATTTCACCCTCATATGTGCTTATCTCAGAATTTAATTTATTAATTTGTGTTAATGCATTAGTCATTTGTGCTTTATTTCCAGCAATTTCAGAGTTAATTTCTTTTATTTGATTATCAATTTCTTTTTTCTTTTCTTGAAGCTCTGAAGATGTTTCTGCAAAAGAAATTCCAAAAGACATAAATAAGAATATAAAAATTGTATAACTAATAAATATTATTCTTTTTAATTTCATATATTCCTCCAACTATTATTTCATATTAATATGATGTTATATAATCAAGTGGTTGTACATATTCTCCATTAACCCTAACTTCAAAGTGTGCATGTGGTCCAGTTGAATACCCTGTTGAGCCCACTTTTAAAACCGCATCACCTTGATATACAACATCTCCTACATTTACTAATATTTCTGATCCATGGGCATATAATGTATTTATTCCACCGCCATGATCAACAATTACCATTTTCCCATATGCATTATTCCATCCAGCATAAGTAACAACACCATCATTTGCTGCAATAAATGTTGTTCCCATTGGTGCACCTATATCAACACCTGTATGAAGTTTATATACTCCTGTAATTGGATGTGTTCTCATACCAAATGTTGAAGTAATTCTTGTGTATCCTGGAACTGGCCATGCCATTTGCCCACCAACATATCTTTCACCTACATTTTTTATTGCTAATACTCTAATTTCAGTTTCAATTTCTGCTACTTGATTTTGATAATCTTCAATCATTTTTTGTAATTCAATTTCTGCATCTGTTAATTCTTGTAATTTATTGTTTTTTATAACAACCATGTTTTCAAGAGAAATCTCATCCTTTTTTCTAGTCTTTTTATGTTCATTTAAAATTTCTCTTTTATTTTCTAAAGCTTTAGTTAAATTTTCATTATATTCTTTTTCTTTATTAACAGATTCTAATAATTCTTCATCAGCAGAAGCAATTTCATTTATCATATAATAATTTGATAAAAAATCCATAATGCCATTGGAATTCAATAATACGTCTAAATATGAAGTTTGTCCCATTTCATACATTGCAACTAATCTTTTTTCTAATATTTCTTTTTGCTTTTCATATTTTTTAGTAGATTTGTCTAATTCTTCTTCTGCTTTATCTATATATTTTTGAATTTCGTTTTCTTGTGCTTCTAATGTATCAATTTCCATTTTTTTATCTAAAAGTTGCTGATTTATTTCAGCAATTTCAGCTACTGTAGATGTTAAGTCTGATTCAATAAATTCTATTTGCTGATTAGAAGAATCTATCATTTCTTCTAATCCTGATTTTTCTATTTCTAAATCATCTAAGCTTTTTTCTTCATCTTCTTGATTGTCATTTTCTTCATTTATATTATTTTCTATTGGTTCTGTAGCTATAGAACTTTTTACATATAAACTACATATTAAACAAAATATTACTAAAATTACTAAATTAATTTTAATAAATTTTTTCATTTAAACCTCCAAGTATTTTTTCATAGACATTGAACTACCTATAATTCCTACTCCAATTCCAAGTAGCGAATATACAATTGCAATTGGCTTAGCAATATCTATAAATTTAAGTAAAGTAACTCCTATTGTTTGTAACACTTTAGAAGTTTCTATATTTTGAATTACAATATCATATAATACTCCTACTATTAAAAGTGTAATAATTGCAGCAATTATTCCAATTATTATACCTTCTATCATAAAAGGCCATTTTATAAAACTATTTGTTGCTCCAACATATTTCATTATAGATATTTCTTTCCTTCTAGCATGAACAGAAAGTTTAATTGTATTTGAAATAATTGTTATAGATATAATAAGTAAAATAATAAATATAACACCTATTGTAATTCTAACTCCTCTTACTATAGTAATTAAAGTAGCAATAGTATTATTATTACTTGTAATATTTTTTACAAGTGTCTCATGAGTAGTTGAACCTTCGACTTCTAAATTTATTTCATTAGCTTTATTTTCAGAAGCAATTCTCATACCTATTTTTTCTATATCTTCTTGTATTTCTTCTGCCATATCTAATCTAGTTAATGTAACAACAAATGAAGCCGGAAAAATATTATTTTCTCCTTCAAATCCTGTCATTAATTCTTGATTCTTCATACCAGATTTGAATTCATCTAAAGCCTCTTGTTTTGTTTTATATACAACAGCATTTACTCCTTCTAATGACTTTATTTCATCTTCAAATTGTTCTTTTTGTGACTCAGTTACTTCATCCCACAAAAAAACTTGCATTCCTTGTTTTAATTGTACCTGTTCTAATATAGAATTAATATTTACTCCTATTGCAAAAAATATTCCAAAAAGAAACATAGTACAAATCATTGTAATAACAGAAATTGCAGTTGATTTTGTGTTTTTAAATACATTTTTAAATCCTTCTCCAATTAAATATGTTAATCCATTAAATCTCACTAGTATACCCACCTTTTTTATCATCTCTTGTGATTACACCTTTATTAATTTGTATAACCCTTTTTTTCATCTTGTTTACAATATCTTTTGCATGTGTAGCCATAACTACTGTTGTTCCTCTTGAATTAATATCATTAAGCAAATTCATTATATCCCAAGCTGTTTCTGGATCTAAGTTTCCTGTTGGCTCATCTGCAATTATCATTGATGGGTTATTAACTAGTGCACGAGCAAGGGCCACTCTTTGTTGTTCGCCACCAGATAACTCGTTTGGATAGTATTTAGCTTTATTGCTTAATCCAACTAGAGATAAAACCATAGGGACTTGTCTTCTTATATGTTTTGGAGTTGCTTTTACTATATACATAGCAAATGCAACATTTTCATATACAGTTCTATCTGGAAGAAGTCTGAAATCTTGAAAAACAACTCCCATACTTCTTCTTAAAAATGGAACTCTTTTAGCTTTTAAAAAAGTAATATCTTTTCCATTAATAATTATATTTCCTTTGGTTGCTTCTTCTTCTTTTAAAATTAGTTTTATTAATGTTGATTTTCCTGAGCCTGATGTTCCAACTAAGAATGCAAATTCACCCTTATCTATTGTAAATGTTGCATTATGTACTGCTTCTGTTCCAGTAACATATGTCTTACTTACATTTTTAAATTCTATCATTAGAATAAATCCTTTCACACATTTTTCGAGCTATTTTACTTAATATATCATAACAATAATGTAAAAAAAAATCAATACTATAAATTATAATTTAAGGGAAAATTTTGATAAAAAAATACAAAAAATCAGAGCCATTTATTTATTATTAATACTAACAAATAAATGACTCTTAATTATAAATATTAAAAATTCAATTAGTTTCCTACAACTTTTTCATATCTTCGCTTTAGTTCTTCATTTACAGAATTAGCCCATCTATCTCCTTCACAATATATTGGTCCAATTTGACTTACCATATGATTTCCTTTATCAACATAATGTCCTCCGTTTACCATAAGGTCCCCAAAATCATCTACTGCTTCTGCAAAACTATTATATGCTCTCCAACTTCTTCCATTAGATGAGGTAAATCCACTACCGCTTATACTAAACCAGTTATATGGCCATCCGCCACCTCCTCCAACTAGCTCACCATTAGTTCCACCACTTGATTCAATTATAGTAACTACTGCTGCATATGCCGCATTTATTCCGTAATCCTCTTGCATTTTTATAAAAGCTTCAGCATTTTCATATATATATGGACAATCTTCAAACATTTTTTTAAACTGTTCTAATGTTGGAAAATTAGTTTCATCTGTTACATCAAAATCATCTAGTATTCTCAAATTATTACTATCATCACCAACATCTAGTTTTATATAATCTTCTACATCTTCTACAATATCTCTATTTGCATCTTGCATTATTATTCTTAAGTAGTTTCCTATAATGTGGTATTCATCATCTTCTGAAACATTTTCTTCTGTTACAGTTTCTTCTGCATCACTATCTCCTCTTAATTCTTCATATGTTCCATATTGTCCGTTTCTAAACTTATCAGATTCTAATAGTTCTTTGTCTGTCATTGTTCTTCCGATTACAGTACCTTCTTTTATAAATATTCCATCATAGGTTACTTCATCACTATTTTCATTTAGTTTTAAACTTACTGAACCACCTGTATATAGTGATGGGCTTGCTTCATCTTTTATTGTTGCTTCTGTATTAAATTTTTCTGTTGCTTTTTTACTTGCAAGTTTATATTCATTGTCTTTTACATATGATGATTTTATATCTTCATTATCACTAGAGATATCTCCATGTTTTATCTTTTTAAAATGGTCTTTGTCTATATTTTCACCGCTTGGTATAAAGTTACCATTTTTATATTCGTCATTTCCTTCTGCATCTTCTTCTCCTGTTGGATAATCTTCATCAGGATATTCACATACAAACCCATCTATATAAACTATATTTCCTGCTATTCCACCTTTTTCATATAGTTCTGCAAATTCTTTATATCCATAAAGTGTCTTTTCTTTATCTGACCAATCTTTTATTTTTTCTTTGTCTAAATCATCTATTTCATCTAATGTTCCATTTGAATTTACAAAACTTTTACCTCCATTTAATGATGATAACTCTCCATTAAATTGTTTCTCAAATAGGCTATATGTTTTATTATCTAATACTAATATTTTTGCATATCCTACTTTATCTACTGGTATATTTGTACTTGTATTTGTAGCTACTTGCTCTCCACCTTCTCCTGTTCCGTTTGAATTATATTTATAATCTACATTTACTCTATATTCTTCTGTTACACCATTTCCTAGATTCATTTTTTCATCACTATATGTTCCATACTCTAGTAATATTCCTGTTACTGGTGATACCACTGCTTCATTTCCATTATATCCGGTATATGGTTTTCCTTCTTTTTTATGATTTAATGCAAATCTTATTACATGTGTATAGAAATCAGCATCATATGCATAAGGTCTACTCCTAATAGCATCTGTTTTTCCAGCATTATATTGAATAAAAGATCCTCCATCTTCTTCTCCATTTATTTGAGTATGTGAACTAGAAATAAGTATATCTCCAGGTTGTAAAGCTCCTGCTTCTTCCTTAGTATATACATAATCTGCAAATTTACCATATAATGTACCTTGCTCTGATGTCCCTGCGCCACTACCTGTCCATAATTTTTCATCTTTTGATAATATTCCAACTTCTTGTAATACCCATGAAACATATGCTGAACAATCAACAGTTCTACTACCATGTAATGAAGATTCATAATTTATTTGATCTGGCATTTTTTGTCTATATGAAAAACTGTTATCTTCCATTCCTTTATGAATAGTATCTGCAGCCTTTAAAAATTCTTCTACAGAAACTTCTTCTGGACTTTTTGATCCATCAGAAGCACCTACTTCATTATTTATATCTATATTATTTTCTGAGTTAAAGTCATCTCCGTTAGCTAATATACTATTTTTCTGTCCTCTTATTTTTGATATTCCATTAGTATTTAATGCCATTAACTTATTTGCATCAATTATATTTTGAAATTTAGCTTCTTTATTTTCATCTTGCTGTTCAACTTCATTATAGTTTTCTAATATTTCTTTAAGCATTTTTACATTTCTTGCACGGATATCTCCTTTAGAATGAATCATTGTTCCATATTCATTTTCATTTTTATCTATTCCTCTTTTTGGATATCCATTTGAACCTGTGTCTGGTACGAGCCACTCTAACATTTTTGGTGTTTCATCTGTTAATTCTTCTTTTGTATAATATCCTAGCTCTACTATTAATTCTTTAAAATCTCTTGATATGTAATCTGCATCTGCTGTATGAATATTTTCTAACATACTTGATACATTTAATAACTCTTGTGTTGTTGTTTTTCCATCTTCTGAATTTGTTGATGATATTGTTCTACTTACTCCACTTGAACAATCTGCTACTGTATATGTTTTTCCATTTACTGTTGTTGATAAATCCATACAATCACTTGGAATTGCTCCATACCATTTTGCAGTTCCTTTTTTATCAGCTATTTGTTTTCTTAAATCATTTATTGCTTCTGCTTTTTCTGGTCCTCCATCATATGTAAAATAAACTCTTTGTAAAAACATATTTTTTATTTTAGAATTTGTTTCTGTTCTTTGTGCTTCTCCTTTTTGTACAATATTTCCATATTGATTTACACTAACTTCAATATTGTCCTTTATATCTTCACCAGATTCTTCTTCATCTGCTGTATCTTCTCCTTCATCAACCTCTTCTGTTCCACCTGTATCTTCTGTAGAATCTCCTTCATCATCTTCTTCACTATCATCTACTTCTTCAGTATCATCTTCTGAATCATCTATATCAACATTTGTACTTGTACTTTGGGAATTAGCTTCATATGCTGACCATACTTTATGATATCCTGAACTTGCTAAAGTACCATCAATAGGGTCTGCAACTACATATGTATTATAATTCCATTCTAAATCATCTACTAAGTCATCTCTTCCTATTGTTAATGCTTTTTTTGCTACTTTTATATTTTGCTTATTTGCTTCTTCTTGAGTTCCATTAAATCTTTCTCCATATGTTCCATCTGGATTCAATTTATATAATACAAATTCTCCATTTTCTGTCTCATATTTTGTCCATCTTTCTTTATAAAGAGCTTCATAGTCATAATCATATTTTACAAATCTAATATTTCTATCATCTACCCTTGTTCTTTCTGCTGTTTCATCTAATGTTGTAGAATCTAATATTTCAGTTATAAATCCTATAATTCTATCATCTAAATTTGTACCTTCTAAGAATTGTTTTACTTTCCCTATTATTTCATCATCTGCTGGTGTAGAGTCTAAAATATCTTGTATTTGCTGTTTTATTTCTTCACTTGGAATATAGCTCATAATTCTTGCTATTACATCTCTTACTCCATTTGCTATCATATCTGGTGTTGATTCATCTAATACATAATATACATCTCTAAACCAATGATCTGTTACTGATGCTATATATGGTTGATATGCATCTACAAGCATATTATCAACTACTGTATTTGTCATTTCTGTTTGTATTGCAGCCAATTTTGCTAAACATTCTTGACATGGAGTTACATTTACTGGTCCTTCACATACACTTCCATCTTCATATTTATAATTCTGTTCTTCTTCATCAAAAACTACACTTACTCCATTTGCATCTGTAAAAGTACATCCACAATGTTCTCCACCATATCCTACATCTATTCCTTTATCTCTCGCTGCTACAACATCATTAGAAATATTTGCTATATCATCATAACTCAAACTACCTGTTGGTGTATTATATACAACATTCGCTTCTCCTGATACTTTATGTAAATATATATTTACATTTGTTGGGAATGCCTTTACCATTTCATATGCTAAATCTGGTTTTAAAGTTGATAAATGTACTGAAAGTAAAAATTCTAATGGCATTCCATATCTTCCTACCCATCCATCTACGGAAAATTCCACAGGTTTATTAATATTTCTTACTATTTTTATAGTTTTCTTTTCAGAATCTACTTTTATACTATCCCAGTTCCACATTGAACCAGAATTATATGGTTTACCTCTAACTCCTACTGCTGGCCTTCCCATTACATCTGTTGGCTCATAATAAAATGCTAACATTCCTTTTCCAAATGTATCAACAGTTAAATCTGTAATTCCTGTTAAATCTGCAAGTGGGCCTAATACCATATTTCCTATATTTGCAAAAAATCTTTTAGTAGTAACCTCAATATTTAGTATTCCTCTAAATACATTACTAATCGTTGTAAGCCAGCCATCTGCTCCACCACTTTCTCTTATTTGTGTAACAATGTTTTCATTTTTTAATGTGTATATGTAATTATCTGACATAATATATGTCATCATGTAATCGCTCTCTGCTTTGGTTATTTTTCCATCTTTTAGTATTAAACCATTTTCTAACTTTTCACCTTCACCTACATCACTATCTGTCATATATTCTGTCAAAAATCCGCATATCTTTTAGCTCATAACCCATATTTCTTAAATAATCTAATGTTTCATATATTTCTTCATCTTCAATCATTTCTGTTGTATCTGCACCAAAGAAAGCGGCTATACTATCACCAGCTTTTTTTAATAGTTCTTTTAATTTTTCCATAGCCATTCCAGGCATACTAACTACAAACATTATTATTCCAATTATTACTATAAGTGCAATTAAAACCATTCCCACTTTAATTAAAATTGGACCTAATGTTTTTAGTAAAGACCTTAAAGCTTTTTTGCTCTCCTTAGAACTTAATACCCTATTAGCTACTTGTTTACTAGCTTGTTGAGTAATATTTGATTGATTATTTTGCACTGTAAAGCTTTGAGATTGTCCATTTAATTCCTCATTATTATCTTCATTCATAGCTTTATACTCATCTTTCTATTTTAGCTTATTCTTCTGGAAATTGATTTGAATAGCAATAAAATGTATCCCATGGCTGAGAAGGATATTGTGTTTCACGATCTCCATCTTGGGCATTATCACATACCCACCAAGTACCATCTCCTTGTGTAAATCCTGCTTGAAATACTACATTTCTTTTCATTTTGTCTCCAGAAGGTGTCACATTTGAATCACAGTCATACTGTAAACACCATTTTGCCATTTCTAAGCATCCATCACAGTAATCTCCACCATTTAAAACTGCATCCTTACTTGCATATTGTCCTGGTGCAGAAATTTGATCTCTTATCGTCGTACCATGTCCACCAAAATTAACTAATGCCCTATTAACAACTACATATCCTGTAGCTTTAGAAGCTCTTTCTGCATCCTCTTGTCCTAAATAAGATGCTGCTCCAACGCAGTTTTCATGATGAATTAATGATGCTAATAATTCTTCATCACCAGGTTGTGCTTGATATGGCTGTGTACTTCCAGAATCCCCACTTCCATCATCTATTTTTATATAATCTTCTACATCTTCTACAATATCTCTATTTGTATCTTGCATTATTATTCTTAAGTAATTTCCTATAATATGATATTCCTCATCTTCTGATTCACTTTCTTCTGAACTACTATTTTTTCTTAATTCTTCATATGTTCCATATTTTCCATCTCTTAATTTGTCTAATAGTTCTCTGTCTGTCATTGTTCTTCCAATTACTGTTCCTTCTTTTATAAATATTCCATCATATGATACTTCATCACTATTTTCATTTAGTTTTAAACTTACTGAACCACCTGTATATAGTGATGGACTTGCTTCATCTTTTACGGTTGCTTCTGCATTTAATTTTTCTGTTGCTTTTTTACTTGCTAGTTTATATTCATCATCTTTTATATATGATGTTTTTATTTCTTCATTATCACTAGATATATCTCCATGTTTTATCTTTTTAAAATGATCTTTGTCTATTTTTTCTCCTTCTGGTTCAAAATTGCCATTTTTATTGTCTTCATTTTCTTCAGCTCCTTCATCTGTACCTGTTGGATAATCTTCATCAGGATATTCACACACAAATCCATCTATATAAACTATATTTCCAGCTATTTCACCTTTTTCATATAGTTCTGCAAATTCTTTATATGCATAAAGAGTCTTTTCTTTATCAGACCACTCTTTTATTTTTTCTTCATCTAAATCACTTATTTCATCTAATGTACCATTTGAATTTACAAAACTTTTACCTCCATTTAATGATGATAACTCTTCATTAAATTGTTTCTCAAATATGCTATATGTTTTATTATCTAATACAAGTATTTTTGCATATCCTACTTTATCTACTGGAATATTTGTACTTGTATTTGTAGCTACTTGTTCTCCATCTTCTCCAGTTCCATTTGAATTGTATTTATAGTCTACATTTACTCTATATTCCTCTGTTACTCCATTTCCTAGATTCATTTTTTCATCACTATATGTTCCATATTCTAGTAATATTCCTGTTACTGGTGATACTACTGCTTCATTTCCATTATATCCTTTATAAGGTTTTACTTCTTTTTTCTTAATTCCATCAGGAGCTATATCTGCAAACCAAATTCCCTCAATTGCAGGAACCAAGTCTTCAGGTGAACCAGGAAAAATAAATCTCTTACCATTACCTGGTCCAGCAGGATCACAAGTATAAATACCATCTGAACCCCAACCTACGAATGGTACAAAGTGCCCTCCAGTAGTCCAAAAATTACTCTCACCTAAAACAGCATTATTATTAAATAAAACTACAAAAGGTCTTCCTTCACTAAAAGCTGATTCCATTTCTGAAACATATTGCCCTGAATCATAACATGTGTGCCCTGGAACTTCATGCTCTTCCATAAATTGTCCAACACCATCAATAGTTGCATCAAAATGTAACCCAATAATTGTGTTTTGTGGATTAACATCTTGACCATAACCAGTTAAAATATTTACGCATGAAGTTGGTCCACAAGCAGAACTTGAAATTGTTACATATTGTCCACTCCAATAAAAGCATTCTGAACCATATACTGATGAATATTGTATGTAATTTTTGTATTCAACACCATCTACTGTAACTAAGGCTACACATCCATCATCTCCTGATTGATCTTCTCTCGAACAATTTTGACTTCCACCTATACCTTTAACCAAATTATAATTAATTTGTTCTGGTTGTTCAACAAACATATTATCTTGAGAAATTTTTCCAACAGTTGTCTGAGTATTTACTTGAGAAATACCTTTAACTAAACCACCTCTTTCTGGCTCAACATATTGTTCTTGTAGCATTCTATAAAGTTCTTGTTTCATTTTTCCATTAGCGGCATCTATATCACCTTTAGAATGTATCATTGTTCCATATTCATTTTCATTTTTATCTATCACCCTTTTTGGGAATCCAAATGAACCTGTATCTGGCACTAACCATGCAAGCAATCTTGGAGTTTCATCTGTTAATTCTTCCTTTGTGTAATAGCCTAGTTCTACTATTAATTCTTTAAAATCTCTTGATATATAATCTGCATCTGCTGTATGAATATTTTCTAACATACTTGATACATTTAATAATTCTTGAGTTGTTGTTTTTCCATCTTCTGAATTTGTTGATGATATTGTTCTACTTACTCCACTTGAACAATCTGCTACTGTATATGTTTTTCCATTTACTGTTGTTGATAAATCCATACAATCACTTGGTATTGCTTGATACCATGAGCCTTTTCCTTTTTGGTCTGCAATCATTTTTCTTAATTTTTCTATTGCTTCTGCCTTTTCTGGTCCTGCATCATATGTAAAATATACTTTTTGTAAAAACATATCTTTAATTTTAGGATTAGTTTCTGCTCTTTGTCCTTCTCCTTTTTGAACTATACTTCCTAATAAATTTAGTTTTACATATAAGTTTAAATCTTCATCTCCTAAACTATCATCTGCATCTTCATTTAATACTAGTCTTTGATAAGACGTACTTGATGAATTTGATGCTTCATATGCAAGCCATATATTATGTGCTTCATCATGATTCCAGTCTAAGTCATCTTCTAATACACTATAATCTGCTATAGTTTTTGCTTTTTTGGCTACTGCTATATTTTTTTCATGTGCTTCCTCCATTGTTCCATTAAATATAACATAATTTCCGCCTTCTTTTTTATAATCTCCATTCTCGTCTAATTCATATAATTTAAATTCTCCTGTATCTGGATATGTTTCATAACTGGTCCATCTTTCTTTATAAATAGACTCATAATCATAATCATAATCTACTAAACCTATATCACTATCTTCATCTATTACATAATATACATCTCTAAACCAATGGTCTGTTACTGATGCAATATAAGGTTGATATGCTTCAAAATTAGAATCATTATTATCCCTCATTAAACTTAATAAATTAGCTATTCTATCTCTGCAATTTGAGCATTGTGTTCCTATTACTTCGCTTTCTTCACATTTACTTCCATCATCATCATACACAAATGCTTCTTCTGCATTATCATAATGAACTGTTCTACCATTTTGGTCTTTTAATTCACATGTGCAATCTCCATTGTTGGCTGGCACCCCTAATTTCTTTGCTTCAACAGCATTACCTAATGCACTTTCAACTTGTGATATACTTATATATTTTCCATACTCACTTTTATAACATATTTCTGCACTTCCAGTTGTTTTATGTAAATATATATTAACATTTGTCGGGAAAGCTGTTATCATATCCATGCATAAATCTGGTTTTAGTGTTGATAGATGTACAGCCATTAAAAATTCTAATGGCATTCCATACCTTCCAACCCATCCATCTAATGAAAATTCTAATGGATTATTTCTATTAAAAAGTGTATCTCTTTCAACAAGCATTGTCTTTTTTTCAGCATCTACTTTTATATTTGATGATTCAAATAATGAACCAAAATTAACTGCTGTACCTCTTACACCAACATTATTATCTTTTTCATGATAAAAAACTAACATTCCTTTTCCAAATGTATTTACATTTTCATTTGTTATCCCTAGTATATCTGCTATTGGTCCATATAAAAAATTATAAAAATTAGTCATAAATCTTAATCTACCAACAAAATAATTCCTTATAGTATCTAACCACCCATTATTTTCAATTTGTGTAACAATATTTTTATTTTTTATTGTATAAATATAATTATCTGACATAATATATGCATTCATATAATCACTTTCAGCTTTTACTATTTTGTCATCTTTAATTATTACTCCATTTTCTAATTTTTGACCGTCTTCAACATCACTATCTGTCATATATTTTGTCAAGAAACCGCATATCTTTTAGCTCATATCCCATTTGTTTTAAATAATCTAATGATTCATATATTTCCTCATCTTCAATCATTTTTGTTGTATCTGCACCATAAAAAGCTGCAATTGAATTTCCAGCAGTTGTTAACATTTTTTTTAACTTTTCCATAGCCATTCCGGGCATACTAACTACAAACATTATTATTCCAATTATTACTATAAGAGCAATTAAAACCATTCCCAGTTTTATTAAAATTGGACCTAATGTTTTTAATAAAGACCTTAAAGCTTTTTTACTTTCTTTAGAATTTAGCACCCTATTTGCTACTTTCTTACTTGCTTGTTGAGACATATTTGATTGACTATTTTGCTCTGTAAGGCTTTGAGATTGTTCATTTAATTCTTCATTATTTTCTTCGTTCATACTTTTGTACCCTACTTTCAATTACTACTTTAAAATTACTACATTCAAATCTTTTTTAATTTTCATTAGGTAATGGATCTTGACGAATATTTGAAACATCATAATGGAAAATATTTCCATTTTCAACAACTTGAACTGGAGATGCAAATGCATTTACAGTTTGTGTAATATGTTCTAATGGATTGTATTTTGTATAATAACATCTATCTGCAATTGGGCTTTGAATTTCTCCTGCCAAAACTTTTTTTGCAATATCTACTGCTTCTGCTGATGGTGACTGAGAATGAGGAAACATTCCTCCACCACTTTCTATTATTTTTCTTATTGAATCCCCATAAGTACCTGCTGTATATCTGTTTCTAATTACCCATGCTACAGCTTTGAATTCTTCTGGAGAAACAGAAACTTTTTGCATTACACTTGCCATTAGATTAATTTCTTCTTCACTAGCTTCTATTGGTTTAAGATTCATCTTGTCAAAAAGTTTACTACTTGGTCTAGAATTTAATTTCATATAGTCTTCAACATTTTCAACTATATCTCCATTTCTATCTATCATAATAGTTCTTAAATAGTTTCCTTGAACTACAGGACTTTCCTTTTCAGAATCTAAAACTGCAACACTTTCTAATCCATCATCACTTAATTTTATTTTACTCATCATATCACTTGCTTCTGGATTTTCTTGTCTCATATAAAATATTTCTTGGTTAGTATAAGTCCTTCCAATTACCGTTCCTTCTTTTATAAGTAATATTTTATCATTTTTATTTATATCTAAATATACTGCTGATTCAGCATCTTTCTTTACAGCTCTTTCTGCTTTAAACTGTTCTGTAAGGTCATTATTAATGCTTCCATATGACTTATCTGTTTTATATCTATTTTTAATTTTACATTCAAATTCTGAACTTGAATCTCGTTTTCTAGCTTTATCTCTAAAATAGTTTATACTTAGCTTATCTTCATCTTCAACCTCGACTGTTCCATCTTCTTTTTTTCTTCCTGGAAGTTCACACGCAAATCCATCAATATAAACAATATATCCAGATATATCGTATTTATCATATGTTTCAACAAATTCTTTATAGCCATAAACAGTCTTATTTATTTGTGACATTTCTTTTTCTTTATCTTTATCAAATAGATCATCACGATATTTATATGTTCCATTATCTGTTATTTCAATTAAAGAATTAGATTTCCATTTATTATTAGTATAACTTTCAAGCTTTTGATAATTTTCTGCATCTAAAACTAGTATTTTTGCATATCCAACTTTGTCATGAACTTCGGTCTCTCCAATTCCAAGATTTTTAACTCCTACATGATTTGCATCATACAATAAATCAGCATTTACTCTATATTCTTCTTCAACTTTTCCTTCTAAATCCATTTTTTCATCATCATATGTTCCATATTCTAGTAATACTCCTGTAACAGGTGATACAACAGCCTCATTTCCTTTATATCCTTCATATAATCCACTTGATTCAAACTCATACATATGTAATCCAACCCATCCTGGATGCGTATTATTTGGATACCAGTTTCCATTTCTTGTTTCATCTTTACTAATTTTTAAAACAAAATGTCCATCTGATGTATAATCATGTCCAGTTGTATGAAATACAATTTCATCATCAGTTACTTCACCAACAAACATAACATGATGCCAACCTGACCAATCATGCGGATTTGGACTGTTTCCACCATTGCTTTCAAAGCATTCTACTAAATCTCCAACTTGTAATTCAGATGGGTCAAATATAATTTGTGCGCCAAAATTTTCAACTAAAGATATATATGCACAAGAAGCATCTGGTTGTCCTTCACCACCGAAAAGACCGGCTTTATGATAAACCTTGTCTGTTGTATAATTACAATTTGTTAAAAAATGATGATTTACCATACATTCATCCATTTTTCTGTAGCTTACGTGAAATGAGTGTTCTCCTCTTCCTCTAAATGCATCAAAATCTGATGGCACATGTAATCCAGTATGTCCTTCCATAAATGCACCACAATGGCTTAAATCTCCATTACAATATTCAAAACCAATAATTGAAAATAGACCATAAACATATTTATTAGCGTTTACAAAGTCTTCTAATGTTTCTCCACCCATTTTCATATCTTCACCAGCATAATCAGCAAATACTCCACCTAAGCTTCTTAGCCAGTTTTCATATCCATTTTTATCTCCACTTCCATATGGAACATTTCCTATATCTATTTCATTATTTTGAGCCATAACAATTGATAAAACATCATCCCAGTCTTCTGATTCCTCAAAATCACTTACAATTATTTGTCCAAGTTCGCTGTCAAAACCTCCTAATAATTTTCTTTTTTCACCCTGAACCCCAATAACTGTATTAGATAATGAACCTAAAAGTGATATATTATTATTAATACTATCTCCATATATTTCATCTTTATTAATATTATTAGCTAAATAAAAATCTGGTTTTTTCTCTCTCATTATACTTATATATTCTCTATAAAGTGAACCTTGAGTTCCTTCATATCTAGGGTCAGATGGATCATATGGAGATGCATCAATAGACCCATCATATCCTTCAGAATAATAAGCCTCTTCTAACTTCTTTATATATTCTTTTCTTAAAGAAGAGTCACTTCTGTCAAAATTGTTCGTAGCCAAATTAAGATCAAAGTCATCTATAATATTAGTTTTATTCTCATCTATAGCTAAATCTACATTAGATTTTAAAGATCCTTTTTCTGAATTAAGACCAACATTTTCTTCATCTTCTTTAGTTTCATCTACAATTTCTCTAGTAGTTTCATATGCTTCAAAATCTGCTTTGGCATGAAGCATTGTTCCATATTCATGTTCATTTTTATCAAGCTCTCTTTTTGGATATTCATAAGAACCTATTTGAGGTACAATAAATTGTAATATTTTTGGTGTTTCATCTGTTACTTCTTCTTTATCATAATAACCTAATTCTACAGATAATTCTTTTAAGTCTCTATATACATTATTTGCATCAATTGTATGAGTATTTTCTAACATATTAAAAATATTTAATAAGTCTTGACTTGTTGAAACTTCGCCTGTAAAATCACTTATTTTATATTTATTTCCATCACTCAATTCAATTTCCTCATTATATTTTGAACTATTAGTATCAATTGCACCATAATCAAGATTTGCCTTTTTTCTTAGTTCATTTATAATATTTGCAGTTGTAACTGAGCCATCATATCTAAAATATGTATTAGTTGTAAACATATTTTTAATCTTAGCATTTGTTTCTCCTCTTAAAGCATCACCTTTTTGAACTAATCCACCACCAGTAGGAACTAATGCAAAAATTCTTGCTTCTAAACTTCCTTCTGCCGGATTTTCAAATGCATTTATATAATTAGGAGTTCCAGATTCTTCTTCATAAGCAGACCATATACCAATTTCACTATCATTCCATCCAAAATCTTCTAATCTACTATTAGATACTCCTTTTGCTCTTTTAGATACTCTTATATTTTGTGCAGTAGCATCACCAAGTGTGCCTTCAAACATTATGAAATTTCCATTACTATCTTTTTTATAATTTCCATGTTCATCAATTTCATATAATATGAATTCTCCAATATGTGAATTACCATATTCGCTTACATTTTCAGTATATGTTTCATATAATGTTAATCTATCTCTTACTTTATCTTCATAATTTTCATCAAAATCTAATAATTTTGTATTACTATTATTAATCATATAATATATATCTCTGAACCAATGGTTTTCAATTCTCGCCATATAAACATCATATTTTCCACCACCACGAGCTCTACCGGCAGTTTCAGCAATGCTCTGAGCAAGTGCTTGTCCCATTATAAGATTAGCATTAACATTTGCTGCATCCGAACCATAAGTAGGTGCTAATAAAGTAATTTTTTCATTTTCACTATTAAATACTAAATTTTGAATTTTCTCATCATTAGTTCCATATGCAGCAATTCTTATTAATTCAATAGAAATATAATTTCCACCATCATCTTGATAATATAATCCACTATTACCTTCATTATGTAATAATATATCTATTTCAGTATCAAATCCTGTTGCTAAATCATATGACAAATCTGGCATTAAAGTAGCTAAATGTGTAGCCACTAATAATTCTACTGGCATACCATATTTTCCAGTCCATCCAGTTATGTTATATGTCATTTTGTCACTTCCATATGTTCTTTTAATTGATAAAGTTTTCTTTTCAAAATCGAATTTTGCATCAGCCCAATCTAAAGAATTATAACTTTGAGAGCTTTTTACTCCATATCCATCATCTATATATAAACCTAATAATCCTGCACCCCAATTGTCTTCTTTATTTACTAGTTCTTTAATTCTTTCCCATAATTCTATTCTATCTCCATGAATTTTGTTTATCACTCCAGGAATACCCTTCTTACCGTCTGAACCCGTATCACTTGATAAACCATATAAATAATTATCAGAAATTAGATAATAAAGAATAAAATCACTTTCAGCCTCTTTTATTTTTCCTTTTTTATCTTCATCAGTATGTAATATTAACCCATCATCAATGTCATCTTTTAATGTATTGTCTTCATACCTATCTGAATTATCTGTTAAGAATCCAAAACTTTTTAAGTCATATCCCATTCCAACTAAATAATCCATAATATCATAAATATCCTGGTCCTTTACTTCTACAGAACCATTATTAAACATTTTATCTATATCAATACCAATTTTTTCTGATAGCTGATTTAATCTATCCATAGACATACCTGGCATAGTAACAAAAAACATAATAATACCTAAAGTAATAGTTATAAGTGCAATTATAATGAAAAGTATTATAAAAATTCTAGAAATAGCTCTAGATAATTTTTTTCGATTTGTTCTATTATCAGTATAATTATACTTATATGCTCTAGAAATGTTTCTTTCTTCTTTTATTTTTTCGTTACTATTTACTGAATATCCAGTTTCAAAATATTCTTTAACATTTTCATTATCTTGGATATTTAATTCATTTCGACTTTTGAAAGTATTTTTACTCATAATCTTTTTCCATTTCTTAAATTATATCTTTTTTTAATCTATTTATAATATCATCATCAGTTAATTTAAAATATTTTAGTAATTCCTTTGCATTTCCAGATTTTCCAAATGTATCTTGAATTCCCATTTTTACTAATTTTTTAGGATAATATTCACAAAGCACTTCTGAAATAGCTGTTCCAAGTCCTCCAATAACACTATGTTCCTCTATTGATAATAAATACTTTGTTTCTTTAGCACATTTAATAATTAATTCCTTATCTAATGGCTTTATTGTATGAATATCTACAACTCTAATATTTATTCCTTCAGTCATTAGTTTTTCCTTTGCTTTTAGAGCTTCTGCAACCATAATTCCTGTTGCAAAAATAGTTCCATCATTTCCATCACCTAATTGTATTGCTTTTCCAAATTCAAATTTTGTATTTTCATCATATATTTTAGGTGTATCTGATCTTCCTAATCTTATATAAACAGGTCCATTAATATTTACTGCTTCATTTATAGCCCATTTTACTTCTGTTTCATCACATGGAGATATAACTTTCATATTAGGGAGTCCTCTCATAATGTTAATATCTTCTAGCATTTGGTGAGTGGCTCCATCTTCTCCTACTGTAATTCCACTATGTGTTACACAAATCTTAACATTTAAATTAGGATAACATACACTATTTCTTATTTGATCATAAACTCTTCCTGCTCCAAAAACAGCGAAAGTACTTACAAATGGGATTTTTCCGCATGTTGATAATCCTGCTGCTGTACCTATCATATCTTGTTCAGCAATTCCCATATTAAAAAATCTATTTGGAAATTCTTTTGCAAATAAACTAGTTTTGGTTGCAGCAGATAAGTCTGCATCTAAAACAACTATATTTTCATTTTTCTTTCCAATTTCTAAAAGTGCTTCACCATAGCTTTGTCTTGTCGATTTTTTATTATCATTATTTAACAAAAAGTTCATATATTTACCCTCAAATTAAAATTTAGGAATTAAAAGGACCCTATTTACCTTATACTAATTTAGTTCATTCATAGCCAAATTATATTGTTCATCATTAGGTGCTTTTCCATGCCAAGATACCTCATTTTCCATAAATGAAATACCTTTTCCCTTTACTGTTTTAGCTATTATAGCTGTTGGTCTTTCTTTTGTTTGTTTAGCTTTTTCAAATGCATTTACAATTTCTTCAAAATTATGTCCATCTATATTAATTACATTAAAACCAAATGCTTCAAATTTTTTATCAATAGGTTCAGAATTCATAACATCTTTAGTTTTACCATCAATTTGAAGTCCGTTATTATCAACGATTACACATAAATTATCTAAATTATAGTGACTAGCTGTCATTGCTGCTTCCCAAACTTGACCTTCTTCTATTTCTCCATCACCTAATATACAATATACTCTGTAATCTTTTCTATCTAATTTAGCTCCAAGTGCCATACCATTTGATACAGATAATCCTTGTCCTAAAGAGCCAGAAGACATATCTACTCCAGGAACCTTGTTCATATCAGGATGGCCTTGAAGATAACTATCTATTTTTCTAAATGTTTTTAAATCATTTTTCGGAAAAAAACCTTTTTCTGCAAGTACTGCATATAAAGCAGGTGATGAATGACCTTTTGATAATACTAACCTATCTCTATTTTCGTATTTTGGATTATTAACATTTACATTTAATTCATAAAAATATAATACTGTTAGAATATCTGTAATTGAAAGTGCACCACCTGGATGACCAGATTTTGCATTATATACCATTTCTATTATACTTTTTCTTATTTCTTTTGATATTTTCTCGAAATTTTCAGTTTCATAACTATTCATAACATCATTCTCCCTATTATATTTTGCCTATTAAATTATATATTAATTACATTATTAAATCAATAAAAAATAACAAAAAAAGAATGGTAATAAAAACTAATTTGGTTACCATTCTCAATATTCATATGAATTAATAATCTTATAAAAAATTTCCAAATTTTTGAAAATTCTATTCATAATATATTTAATGTTAATAATTGTCAAACTTGAATAGTAACACATCAAATTCCTGTAAATTAATTATAACACTTTATGTAGACTTTTTCAATATTTTCTCTTATTAACAATTACAAAAATTTTTAACATTAAATCACAAAAAAACTATTATGGAAATATTCCAAATAAATATCCTGTTGGAAGATACCAAAGTACAATTCCTCCTCCGATTAAATATCCCCACCATGGAACAGCTTTTGCAAAATTTAATCCCCAATTCCATGCATATTTTACAGTTCCTTTTGCTTTATCTACATTAAAAATATCTTTAATTCTTCTTCCAAATATTTTAGTATTTGATAAATCCCTACCAAAAACATTAGATAAGTCAAATTCAAATCCTAGTATATTAATAATATTAGATTTATCTGGAACTTCACTTTCAGGAATAACCGCTAATTTATAATCTGCAATTTCTGTCCCTTTAAATTTTACATTATAGTCTTTAGTTTCACCAGGATTTAAATCATTTATTTTTATATATTCAGTTGCTGATAATAATCCTTGTTTACTATATAAGTCCAATTTAACATATTGGTCATCAATTCTTTCATTTGAATTATTTGTTATTTTATAATTTAATTGTCCATTAATATTAGATGCTTTAGCGTCTGTTACTTCAACATTAATCCCCGAAGAATTTTCTGCAATAACTTTATCACTAGAATTAATTAATGGTTTATACATACCATTTATTAATCCATCTTCTAATATTAATGATAATATGAAAAAACCTATTATTCCAAGTGCATATAGTAAAAAGGTTTTCATTCTATCCATTTTTTTCCCTCTTTTCTTAATTTACATAATTATTATACATCAAATTAACTATTTTGTAAATATTTACTTATTATATTACTTTTATTTCTTTATTTAAATATAAGGAATAAATATATGTTTCAGATACAACTTTTTCTAAACCTTCTTCTAATGCCTTTTTATATAATTCGAGTTGTATACGATATTTATTAATTAACTCATTTTCATCTTGAATGTAATCTGTTTTATAATCTACTAAAATTATTTTATTATCTTCTGTAATACCATATAAATCAATTATACCTTGTACAAGTATTTTCTCATCAGAATTAGTATTCATTATGTCACTTAAGTTTATTTTTAAACAAAATGCCTTCTCTTTTTGGGTAATCTTGCATTTTCTTATAATATTTGCCAAATCTGATTTTAAAAACTGTTCAATCTTTTTTATATCTATAACTTTTACTTCTTCTGGTAAAATTTTATTCTTACATACTAATTCTTTTTTTAGTTCTTCAATATCCTCAAAAGAATATTCCTTTTTAAAATCCAAACTTTCTAGTACCAAATGCATTAATGTTCCTCTTCTAGAGCTACTAACATTAATAATGTCATTTTCTTTTACAAATGAAGGAGTTTCTTCTTCTAATCCAACTACTGAACTATTAGTAAGTTTATTAAAATCAACTGAATTATCATCTACTAAAGAATAACTCATCTGTTTTACTTTACTTACAGTACTTTTTATAGGAAGTTTGGTTTTCAAAATATTAGCATATTCCCAATTAAAAATATTATCATACTCATTTAAATTAATTTCTTTTGAAAAATTAAATTCTCTAATTTTTTCTTCCTGAGTATTGCCTTTATTTATAACATCATCTTTTTTATATTCATTTAATTTTAAAATATCAGACATATTATTTTTTAAGTATACAAGTTCAATCCAATCTAAATAAGAAATATATTTTTTTAAAAGAATAGGATTAATTTTCTTGCTATTTTTTTCATAAATTTTTAACACATCTTTTTTCTCTTCAAAATCTTTTTTTAAATCTTTGGAAACTCCTGTTATTATTAGTTTTTCTTTTGCACGAGTTAGTGCAACATATAGTATTCTCATTTCTTCGGCAATATTTTCGTTTTTTATTATTACTTTAATTGCATCTTTTGCTGATGTTGAATATTCTATTCTTCTATCATAATTAATATATTCAGGCCCTAGTCCGATTTCTTGATGTAACAATAGATCTGAACTAGCATCTTTCATATTTATTTTTTTTGAAGTACTAGACAAAAATACAATTGGAAACTCTAAACCTTTGCTTTTATGAATACTCATTATTCTTACAACATTCTCATTTTCTCCAATTATTTTTGCAGAAGACATATCACTATTTCCATTTTTTATTTTCTCAATAAACTTAATAAAATAAAATATTCCTTTAAAACTTGTTTTTTCATAGTCTTTTGCTCTTTCAAAAAGAATTTTTAAATTTGCTTGTCTTAATTCTCCATTTGGCATTAAACCAACATAACTATAAAAACCAGTATCTATATAAACCTTCCACAATAGTTCTGCCAAACTTAAATAACCACTTTCTTTTCTCCAAGTGCTAATATTATTCAAAAAAATGTTAATTTTATTTATTAAGTTTTCATCTTCCGACTTTTCTTTTGCAATATTTAAACACTCATAATATGACCCTTCTTTATTACATAGTCTAATCTCAAGTATTTCATTATCTGTGAACATTCCTATCACAGACCTCATAACAGAAACTAAAGAAATATCATCAATAGGGTTATCTAGAATTTTAAGCAAATTAATAATTATTTGAATTTCTATTGACTCTAAATATTCAGTAGATGAATCTGAAAAAACAGGTATATTATTTTTTATCAATTCTTTTTCATATATAGGAGCAAGAGTTGACGTAGAACGTAGTAATATTACAATATCTTTATATGTAACAGGTCTATAACCCATTTTTTTATCTTTTACCTGAACTTTAGAATTTATAATTTCTTTAATTTTATTTGCAACAAATTTGGCTTCAACTTCTTCTTTTTGAATATTGCTTAGTTCATCTTCTACAATATCGTCAGCTTCATCTTCTTTTAAATCTATTATATCTAGTTCTGATATTCCAAGACCATTTTCAATTTTTTCATAATCCGCACCTAAATTTAAGTATTCTTCCTCATTATAATCAATGTCTCCAAGTTTTTCACTCATTATATTTTCAAATATTATATTTGTAATATCTAATATATTTTTCTTACTTCTAAAATTTTTAAATAATTTAATTTTAGTTCCAAAATCATTTCCTTGAATACTGTATTTATTATACTTATCTAAAAACAACTCTGGACATGCTTGTCTAAATTTATATATACTTTGTTTAACATCTCCAACCATAAATATATTATTTGAGCGAGATATAATATTTAATATATACTCTTGAACATAGTTACTATCTTGATATTCATCAATAGCAATTTCTTCAAATTTGTTTTGATAGTTCTTAGCAATTTCTGTTGGGACTAATTCACCTTTTTCATTTTCAGAAACTAATAATTTAAGTGCATAATGTTCAATATCATTAAAATCAATAACATTTCTCTCTTTTTTTCTTATTTTAAATAATTCATCAAATTTTATAATAACATCTCTTAATGTTGATAAAATTTCATACATTTCATAAATATCTTTATATGCACAATTTGAATCATATACTAATATATTTTTTATTTTCTTCATTAACTTGTTTTTAACATTATCTCGTGAAGCCTTAGCTTCATCTTTTAAATCTATTACAATTTTTTTATTAGTTGGCCAAGTTTTAAATTTCATATTTTGAGCAATTTCAAAAGCATTATCCCATGAATTATTTATAGCATCATATAAATTTTTTAAAAGATCTATATCTTGTTCAATAGTTACTTTATATTCATCAAGCTCATAAAATTTTTCAAGTTTATTTCTAACCATCTTTAGACTACTAATTCCATCTATAATATCATCTTGTAAATCTTTTAATAATATTTTTCCCCAAATACTCTCAGAAAAATCTTTTGAATATTCTTCATTAATTTTAAATAATTCAATTTTTTCATTAAGCCATTTAATTGGAAATGGATTACTCTGCATGAATTTATAAATTCTCAAAATCATTTCCTTTAATGGTTCGTCACCTCTATATCCTGTATAAGTATTTACAAGTTTTGAAAAGTCTTCGTTTTCTTCTTCATATAAATTTTCAAATAAATCCTCTAAAACCTCTTGTTTTAAAATTTCATTTTCTTCTTCTGATACTATTCTAAAATTTGCTGATAAATCAAGTTCAAAAAAATTATTTTTGATAACATCTAAACAAAATGAATGAATAGTACATATATGTGACTTGCCTAAAAGAATTATTTGTTTTTGTAATTCTTGATTATCAGGTTCTTCATCTAATTTTTTATAAATAGCCTCTAAAACTCTTTCTCTCATTTCAGATGCAGCACTATTAGTAAAAGTAACCACTAAAAGTTTATCTATATCTATTTTATCATTTAATATTTTATTAATTATACGCTCAACCAAAACAGCTGTCTTACCACTACCGTGCAGCAGCTGCTACTAAAATATTTGATCCTTTTTTCTCAATAGCATTAATTTGTTCATCTGTCCAATTCATATTATCCTCCAAAAAAAGAGCTATTTATAATAGCCCTTTTTAATTCATAACCATCTCCATAATTTTGTTATATATTTGATTAACACTAGTTTTAATTTGACTTAAAAGATTATACTTAATATCTAGAAAAAATACTAAGCCAACAATTATTGTTATTACTATAATAGCTATTACTACTTTTTTTATCTTTTTTTTATTTGAATCTTCTATATAACTATTCAAATCATCTAAATTTTTATTGTTATCCAAAATTATTCTCCTATCTTTTAGATTTTTTTAATTATCATTAGTTGGATTTTCCACGCTTGAAGTATCCTCAGTTTTTTCACTTTCAGTATTATCTGCTCCACCAGTTGAAGTAGGATTATTTGCTATCTCAGAAGGAGTTGTTTGTGTAGTGGTTGGCGTAGTTGTATTAGTTGGACTTGAAGTATTTTCTGAACTTGTATTATTTATTGGATTAGAAGTATTTGCTGTATTTGTTGCATTAGATGTATTTGTTGTGCTTGTATTAGCTGCAGTATTTGCTGTATTTGTTTTATTATCATTATTTGATGTATTAGTAGTATTGGCTACATTTGCAGTATTATTAGATTTTAATTTATTAATCTTTCTTGTTTCTTCTTTCTTACACACACTGCAAACTCTTTTTTCAAGCCCTTCTTTTTCTGTTGTAGCTTCTGTAACAACTTGCCAAGCACTATATTTATGTTCTTTTAAAGGTATCTCTTCAGTAATTGTTTCACCACAAGAACATCTTAATGTTTTACTTCCTTTTTCTGTACATGTTGAATCTTTTATACCATTTTTTACAATTTCAGAATAATTATGCTCGTGTTTTGGCGCTGCTGTTGCTCCATAACTAAAATATGCAACATCCATATCAACATTACCAGCTATTCCAGGAACGCTTCCTCTACTTGTATATTGCCACATATTAAAGCTTCCTTTATAGTCTGTTTGTGATGTATAATGAGCAAGCCAAAATTTACAATTAAATGAACCTCTTGACATTCTTGAAGTAATATCACTCTTATTTGCATACATCATTGGTTCATAACCATTGCTTCTTACAAAATTTAAAAATGTTAAAGCATTACTTGTCGCTTGAGCTCCACCAACTCCTGCGCATCTATAAGCTCCAAAATCCTCAAAATCATATACAACAGGATAAGTAATTCTATAAGTAGAAATCTTCTTTACAACCCATGCAGCTTCTTCTAATGCTTCATTTTCATTTACAGCAGTTGAGTAAAAATATATGCCAACTTTAATTCCATTTGCAGTAGCACCTGCAACATTTGTTTTAAAATATGCATCTTCATAAATTGCACCTACAGACTGACCTCTAAATCCACAACGAATTATGGCAAAATCAACCCCACTTGCAGCTACTTGTGCCCAATTTATTCTTCCTTGATGAGCAGATACATCTATACCATTTGAATGAGTTCCTTCATTTTGAAACATTTCATTTGCTTGAGTCTGATTAACTGACTGACCACCATTTTTCTTATTTCTTTCAGCATCTTCTGAAGAATTTACAGCAGCGACTGTAGATTTTGGAACAGTAACTTTTTTATCTTTAAATTCTACGACCTCTTCCTTTTCATCTTCAGCACTTTGCTCTTCTTGTGGTGATAAATCTTGAGATACTGAAATAACTTCTTCTTTTATAGTTGGTGCAATTTCTTCTTCCATAGAATACTTATTATTAGAGTCTCCAACTTTAGCAGAAACTTCACTTGTTTTACCAAGTTTCCAATATGCACCAGCACCAATACCAGATACAATTATTACTGATACTAACGCAATTATTATAACTTTTGTTTTCAAACTCATTATTCGACACCTCTTAAATTTTAAAATTTCATTTTTATTATATGTTTAAAATGCTTTAAGGTCAATAGTTTTAAACTTTAAATTTTTGTTACAATTTTAAAAATGTCGTCCTTAATGGCGGAGTTCTGCTTTGAAGTTTTTCTCTAATGCTTCTACTATTTTATCAACAACTGGATTTATTTCTTCATCTGTTAATGTTTTATTATTTGACCCAAATGTTAATGAATATGCTACACTTTTTTTATCCCCTAAAACTGGATTTGTATAAACATCAAACATTTCTTGATTTACAAGTAAACTACCACCAGCTTTTTTTATAACTTTAGATATTTCATCAGCTGTTATGCTTTTATCTAATATAACTGCTATATCCACTTTAATTGTTGGATATATTGATATTTCTTTAAATTTCATTTTACTTACTTTTTTAGCTAATAATTTATCTAAATTTATTTCCATTACGAAAACAGGTTCTTTTGATATTTCTGGGTGAATTCTTCCTATTAAACCTACAATATCATTATTTACATTTATTTCAGCCACTTGTCCTGGATGGAATTCAGGAATTTTTTCTTTTGGCATAACAAAACTATATCTGTTGCCATAACCCAAGAAATCAAGTATTTCTTCTGCAACACCTTTTATAATATAAAAATCAACAGACTTTTTATTATTTCCAAGCCCCAAATAGTATTCTCCAGACATTAAAGAACATAATTTTAAATCTTCACCATATTCTTCTTTCTTTTTCCAGAATCCTTTTCCTATTTCAAATATTGAAACATCTTTAACTAAATGAGATTTATTATATTCATAAATTTTATATAATGATGGAATTAAACTATATCTTAATACATTTCTTTCCTCTGTCATTGGGTCTAATAATCGTAATTCTTCAAAATCATCTGAAACATATTTATGAACATCTTTGTCATTTATTAAGACATAAGATAATGTTTCATTTAAACCTAAAGATATCATTTTGTCTCGAATTCTTCTTTCTGTTTTATCTACATAACCTATTTTCATAGGAACAACAGGAAGTTTTCCTTCTATATTATCTACTCCGTATATTCTTCCTACTTCTTCAATTAAATCTTCCTTAATTGATATATCTAATCTTCTTGATGGAACAGTTACAGTTATTATATCTCCATTTACAGAATATTTAAAATCTAATCTTCTAAATACATCAAGAATATCCTCTTTAGAAATATTAGTTCCTAATAAATCATTTATATCTTTTACTTTTATATCAATATTTTTTTCATTTTTTTCTGTTTTATCATATACAACAGTTCCTGTTTGTATTTCGCTATCAGCATATTCTTCTAAAAGTTTAACTGCTCTTTCCATTGCCATATAAGTTCTTTCAGGGTCTAAACCTTTCTCAAAACGGTTACTTGCTTCACTTCTTACTATTTTTTTAGATGTTTTTCTAACCATAACTGAATCGAAAATAGCAGCTTCTATTAAAACATTTTTTGTGCTTTCTTCAATTTCAGTCTCTAAGCCTCCCATAACACCAGCAAGACCTATTGCTTTTTTACCATCTGAAATTACTATATCTGTTTCTTCTAATGTTCTTTCAATTTCATCTAATGTTGTAATTTTTTCATCTTTTTTAGCCATTCTAGTTTCTATTATATTTCCAAGCTTATCTGCATCATAAAAATGAAGTGGCTGACCAAGCTCTAACATAACATAATTACTAATATCAACAACATTATTTATTGGTCTTATTCCAGAAGCTATTAATCTATTCTTTATAAATGTTGGACTATCTTTAATAGTAACATTTAATGCTTTTCTAGCTAAAAATAGTTTACAATTTTCAGTGTTTACCCTTACTTCAAATGATTTATTTAAATCTTCACCAGACTCGTTATGTGATAAATCTACTTCTTTAACCTTTTTATCATAAATTGCTCCAACTTCATAAGCCATTCCCAAAATACTTAATAAGTCACCTCTATTAGCTGTAAGCTCAAAATCTATAATCTCATCATTTAATTCTAAATATTCAATTGGGTCTTTACCAATTGGAGCGTCTATAGGCAATATATGAATTCCATTTTTATCTTCTTCTGATAAATATTTTTTATCTATTCCTATTTCATATAAAGCACAAATCATACCATTAGATTCTTGCCCTCTAATGTTTCCTTTTTTTATTGTTCCACCAGGAAGTTCTGCACCATTTTGAGCTACAATAACTTTAATTCCTTCTTTTACATTTGGTGCTCCACAAACTATATTTAATACTTCATTTCCAATATTTACTTTGCAACAGTGAAGGTGATCTGAATCTGGATGTTCAGTGCATTCTATAACTTCACCTATTATTAGTTTAGTAGCTGGAACAAGCTTAACTGCTTCATCATATTCATTTCCAACTCTTGTCATGTTTTCTGCAATGTTTTCAAGTTTATCATCTATATCTACATAATCTTTTAAAAAGTTCATACTTAATATCATTTTATTTACCAATCCTTTCTACTATATAAATTATTTACTAATTTATTCTTCATCTTTTCTATCAAATTGACTTAAGAATCTTATATCATTAGTATATAAATATCTCATATCTGTAATTCCATATCTAAACATTGCTAAGCGGTCTATACCTGTTCCAAATGCAAATCCAGAATATTTTTCTGGGTCATATCCATTCATTTTTAATACATTTGGATGTACCATTCCTGCTCCTAAAAGCTCTATCCAACCTGTTTTTTTACATAATGGGCAACCTTTTCCCTGACACTTAAAACATGTAACGTCAACTTCATAAGATGGTTCAGTAAATGGAAAATAACTAGGTCTAAATCTCAAATCTAAATTTGCACCTATCATTTTATGAACAAATACTTCTAAAGTTCCCTTTAAATCTGCTAAAGAAACATTAAGCTCTTTTTTATCTATTACTAATCCTTCAACTTGATTAAATTGATGTGAATGTGTTGCATCATCTTCTCTTCTATATGTTTTTCCAGTACATATCATTCTTATTGGGCTTTTATCCTCATTTGCTATCATTGTTCTTGCTTGAACTGATGACGTTTGAGTTCTAAGTAAATATTCATTTGTGATATAGAAACTATCTTGCATATCACGAGCTGGATGCCCTTTTGGAAGATTTAATCTTTCAAAGCAGTATTCATCAGTCTCAAGTTCAGGACCTGCTACTACATCATATCCCATTGAAACAAATAAATCTTGAATATCCTCAATTATTCTATTTATAGGATGTTTACTACCTCTTTTTATTTTTGTACTAGGTGCAGTAATATCTATTTTTTCTTTTTCTAATTTTTGTGCCAACGCTTGTTCTTTAAAATGTTTTTCCGCTTCTTCTAGTTTATTTTCAATCTCGCGCCTTACATCATTTACTAAGCTACCTACTTTTGGCCTTTCTTCTGCACCTAAAGTTCCTAAGCTTTTAAGCATAGCTGTAAGCTCGCTCTTCTTACCTAAATACTTTACTTTTAAATCTTGAAGCTCTTGCATATTTTTTATTTCACTTATTTTTTCTTTAGCTTCATTTCTTAAGTTTTCAATTTTTTCTTTCATTTTGTTTTTACTCCTCTCAACTTGGACTTTGGGGACGTTCCTTAAAGTCCAAAATTTTAAACCTAGGGACACTCTTTAAGAACACCTTTATTTTATCAAAGAGTGTCCCTTGAGTCCAGATTTTTGGACTTTAAGGAACGTCCCCAAAGTCCAAATCAAAAAGTCGCCCTATATCATAGGACGACCTAATTTCGTGTTACCACCTAAATTCATTAATTTACAATAAAATAAAATTAACCTCATTACAGTTTTAACGTAACTACCGCTTATAACTACTCTAATTTAAATTTCATTATAAGACCTTAAAAGTGAAATTTCAGTAAATATAGTTTGAATAAATTTTCAGCGCACCATTTATTCTCTCTTTAAAACTTTAGCAATTTACTTACTTTGCTTTTTACAAACGGTTTTAACAAATATATAAATATTCGAACATATATAATATACCACACAAAAACGAATAATTCAAGTTTTTTTTACCTTTCATTATTAATTTGCTTATTATTTTCTCTAGTTATATCTTTTTTATTATAATCATCTCCATAATTCCTTATTACTCCTTTAAATGGATCAATACCCTTTTCATAAAATTTATTTACAAGATCTACAAAACTCTCATTCATAATTTTATCCTTTCATATTAGCAAGTTCGTTTGTTCTAAAATTCTCTATTTTCATATTTAGTGGATTTATAATTGTATTTTGTATAACTTTAGCAGTGTTAAATCTACTTACAAAAAATCTTGTGATTTTATTAAATATTTTTGGTTTGCGTATATTATTACTTACACTCTTTTCTTGTGATTCCATTGCATCAAAAATTGCCTTTTCCTTTTGTTTATTTAATCTTTCTATTTCATTAGTAACTAAAGAAATTTCCTTTTCTGTATTTGTTATGAAATCTTTGTTATTCTTTCTTTCTTCTACAATTTTCTCAAGTCTCAAAGAACTTTTTTCCTCAATTTCTCGTGCAACATCTTGGCTATCCATTAATTTAGAAACAGCCATAATATCAACTTGGTTTTTATTATTTTTCCTGTTTTTTATTTTTTCAATAGCATTTTTTATATTATCTTTAAGAGACATTTTTGTTTTATCATTTTCTTTTAACATATTTTTATGTAAGATTTTATCATGTAAATATTGATCATTTATAATTGATCCTATTAAGCTAGCTTCTAATTCAACTTTTCTTAATATTAATTGTTCAATTTTTCCATCATAAAATAAACTAAGCTCTTTTAATGCCTGTTCATAATATGAGAGTACTTTAGTTATTTCCTCTTTTGTAGTAACATAACTTTTATTGTTTTCATTAAATTTAGAATTTATTTGAGAAATAGAATACTTTATTGAAGCCATTTCATTATTTACCTTTTGTGAAATTGTATCTAAAGAAACCTTATCAATATATGCTCTGCATACCATAGCATTTGACTTTATTCTATCTTCAGATTTTATATATATATCATATAACTTAGAAGATATTTGTTCACTAGTTAATTCTTCCAACTTAAGACCTCCAACAAGATTAATTTTTTATTAACTTTTTTGCTTCTTGAATATTAGTATTTTTTTCATTTTCTATCATTTCTAAAAGCCTTTTTAATTCATCTAATGACATATAATCAAGATTATAAATTTTACTTTGATATACAACTGTACCTAATTTCATATTTTATTTTTCCTTTCTCAATTATTAAAATTCAATAATAATAATCTTGAAATTAATATTCTATACTTTTTGACTTTTTTCCATCTTCTTTTATTCTATACATTTGATAAATTTGAGAATCATCTATACTTTTATCCAAATAATAGATTACTCCATTTGCAATATTCATTCTTGTTAATAACATTTGATCATTTAATTGAGTAATTTCTTTTGAATTTTTTCCATTAAGGTTTGTTTTAATTATTTTTTTACTAGATATATCATAGTAATAAATACTTTTACTTGTAATATTATAATATTCATTATTAATATTTTCAGAAACTAAAGTTCTTGATGTACCATCTTTTTTTATTTTATATAATCCACTTGGTCCCTTTTCTTCTGAATTAGAAGAGTCATAATAATATATCCATTTATCTAATAGTTGTATTTGATTTATTGAATAATCCCTTGAAATAACTTCATTATTTGTTCCATCAATATTAACCTTATATAAATATCCTACATTATCTGTATAATATATTGTTTTATTATCAAGTACAAAATCTTGAACATTACTTGTAGCTATAATTGATTCTTTTTTGGTCTCAAGTTCAAATTTAGCTAATCCAACAACATCTTTATTAGTTACATAATAAACAAATCCATCTTCAATATAAAATTTACTTATACGAGTTGATAATGATTTTATAAGCTCTTGATTTTCTCCATTAGTATCAACACTTTTTAAATCTATTGAATTTGAATTAGAAACAGTTAAATAATATAATTTATCTTTATAATTAGTTATTGAATAAGCTGTTTCATCTGTTAGTTGATACTCTTTATTACCTTTTACTTTATATATTCCTTTTTCATATTTATTGTAGTAAACTTCTTTACCAACACTTAGAGCCAAACCTCTATTATTTAAATTACCTACAACTTTTTCTTTACCAAAAATAATGCTAAATAGTTTCATTATTAATACTAATATAATTAATAAAACTAGTATTACAATTATTCTTCTTATTAATAATTTAACATTTAAATCCTTTTTTTTCATTTTTTCTCCTCTTTAGAATATATTTAATTTGCATCTGTCAATACAAAATTTGAGTCAATATTAAATGTATATATATCAATAACAACAGTTGCATTTTCATCTGTTACAGTTGAAGATACATTATAACCATCTATAGTTAAATCAGATAAGTTTTTAATTGTAAATTCTTCATTTCTGCTTTGTGCCTCTCCCATCATACTAGAAATTTTTTCAACTAAAACATTTTTTGCTTCTTCATAAGTAATACTATGTGAAAGATTATCATAATTTCGATTTATAAAATATTTTTGATTACTTGTATCTATTAAATTAACTTCTTGTTTTTTGTTCTCTCTAAAATTCTTAAGTTGCAAAATTATTGCTTTTAAAACTTCGCTTTCATCATCTTCAGATAAATTATCTATTAATAACAAATTATTGTCTGAAAATTCTTGAATGACTTCACTCCTATCAAATTCTACCGCATTTTCAATAACTAGTTCATCTTTTTCTTCCCCACTTGAGATTATAACAATGTCATTTTTTATCGTTTTTGAATTAATATTTCCAGTTGTATTAATACTAAAATTAATTTTTTTATTAATCTTTTCACTTTCAATAAAATTATAATTGACATTAATTGAATTTTGAGAATTTCCATTTATAAATTTGCATTCAACAGAAAAACCATTTTTCTTATCTTGAGTTGGTAAATTACCATCTGAATTTTCAATATCATCTGCTAATATATAATCTTTAACTACATCATCTGAGAATGTAAATCTACCATTATTTCCTAAATATAAATAAGTAAATACTAAACTCTTTTCATTTTGATTTTTATTATGAAATTCTATTTCAAAATCACTATCATTAGGTAATTTAAAAACTATTTTTTCTGTTCCTTCATCACTTACATATAATTTAACTATTAGTCCGCTACCCTCTAGTTTTTGTATTTTTTCTATTAAGTAATCTACTTCTTTTTGAATAGAATTTATATTAGTATTCATTTTCTTACCTAAAATTAATTTAATAACATTTTTATAATCAATTCTAGTATCATTTATTTTAGGTAAAATATCACTTATTTTTAATTTTTCATCATTTCTTATTTCATCAATATTAATTGTAGTACCATCAGGAAGAATAGATTCTGCAACGCTCAAGTTTTCAAGCATTTCTTGTACTTCAGCCATTTCACCTGCTTCTAAAATAGAATCATCTATATTCTCTTCTATATTTTCATTTTGATTTTCCTGTGCATCTTCTGTTTGCACTTCATCTGGTTCATTTATTATATTTTTATCTGCATTATTAGCTTTAACTTTAATATTTAGAGTATTATTGTTTAATGATATTTTTTCAAGAAATTCTTCATCATTTCTAAACTCTTTTAGTACTTCTACTAATATATTTATTAAATCTTCTTGGTTTAATTCAAGTTTATACTCTTTTACAGCTATATTTTGAAAAGACTCATCTAGTGCTATATTTTCTTTCATAGAAAAGTTTTCTTCTGGTATTTTATCTAAGATAATATTAATATATTTTTTTAAATACTCTTTTTTATTTTCATCTGATAATTCAATATTTTCATCATTTTTTAGATAATCTATAGGATTACCAATACTATAAATATCTTTTAATTTATCATAACTCATTCCAACATATTTATTAACTATTGGGTCAGACATCAAACCAATTTTTTCTTTATCAGATAATACTTTAAAATCTAAAAATTCGTTTCCAGAATAATTAATCATAACATCTGAAAAAAATTTAGAATTTTCTATATCGGTATCTGTTGTTGTACTAACAGAAAAACTATTTATATCAAAATCTTTAATAATATCAAAACTTCTATTAGATGAATAAGTAATATTATTTGTTATAACAGAATCTTCAGATATGATTCTGTCATATATTTTTTTATAGTTATCAATATTATATTCTGAAGCATAATTAGTTTTTAATAAACCGTCTACAAATAGTTGCTTTATAGAAACTGATTTTTTGGAATAAAATTTATATAAAATAATTAAAGATATAAAAATAATCAATAATAAAAAAAGCAAAATAATTATTACATTTTTTCCACTTTTATTTTTATTTTTTATGCTGTTATCTATTGAAATATCTTCAATTCCCGTGTTTTTCATAAGTTATTTTCCTTCCTATGAAATATTATATATAAAAAAAATAAAAATAACAATAAAAATTTATAAAAATATAATTTTTTATGAAATCAAAAAAAGCGTTATTATAAAATAACGCCTCTTTCATTACAAAATTATTCAGCTGAAGTTGTAGTTGCTGTTTCTACATCTGTTTCTGCATCTGGAGCTTCATAAGCTTCTAATATAGCTTTTTGAATTTTTTCTCTAGTTTCTGCATTGATTGGATGAGCTATATCTTTAAATTCTCCGTTTGGAGTTTTTTTGCTAGGCATAGCTATAAATAATCCATTTTGGCTTTCAATAACTTTAATGTCATGAATAACGAATTCTCCATCAAATGTTACTGAAGCAACAGCTTTCATTCTGTTTTCTAAATTTACTTTTCTTAAACGTACGTCTGTAATTTGCATTTTATGCACCTCTTTCTTCTAGTTTTATACATATTTTTATGTACTAATTAATTATTCTACATAAATATTATTTTTCCTTCTTTTTTTTATATTTTTTTATTAATATTTAAAATTTATAAATTTTTTTATAATTTATATATTATATTGCTATTAATTGTCTTCGAATAATTGATATATATTACTTGAAAAAATAATATTAAAATAGTATAATTCTATTATTATAATTATAAAATTTTTTTTCAAGAAAGAGGATGATTTTTTTTATGAATTTTAAAATAGATGATTTATCAAAATATAAACATATACATCTTATCGGTATTGGTGGTGTTAGCATGAGTGCAATAGCCGAAACATTAAATAATTGGAATTTTTTAGTAACTGGTTCTGACATTTCTAAATCTGTTATTACAGATAATCTTAATAAACATGGCATTAAAACTGTTATAGGTCATGATTTAGAAAATTCAAAAAAGGCTGATTTAATAATATATTCAGCTGCAATAAGTGAAACAGACCCTGAAATGGTTATAGCAAAAGAAAGAAATATTCCTTTAATTGACAGAGGCTCATTTGTAGGATATCTAACAAAACTATATAAAGAAGCAATATGTATTTCTGGCACACATGGAAAAACAACAACAACATCTATGCTTTCAATTTGTTTTATTAATGCTAATCTTGACCCTACTATCGAAGTTGGTGCAATTTTAGATTCAATTGGTGGAAATTACAGAATTGGTAATAGTGAATATTTTATTTTAGAATCTTGTGAATATAAAGGTAATTTCTTAAAATTCAATCCTAATACTGCAATTATTTTAAACATAGATAATGATCATCTAGATTACTATAAAACTTTTGACAATATTGTAAAAGCTTTTACAGAATTTGCATTAAAAGTCGAACCAAATGGTTTACTTGTAACAAATGCTGATGATAAAAACTGTTATGCCTTAAAAAATATAGCAAAATGTAAAGTACTTACTTATGGAATTGAAAACAATAATGCTGATTTTTTTGCTAAAAATATTAAATTTAATGATAATGGTTTTGCAAGCTTTGACGTTTATAAAAATAATAATTTTTATGAATCATTTGAACTTTCAGTTGCTGGAAAACATAATATTTTAAATGCACTTGCTTGTATTAGTACGTCAGATTATTATGGTATTTCTACAGAAATATTAAAAACATCATTAAACAGTTTTACAGGTGCTGAAAGGCGTTTAGAATACAAAGGTACTTTAAAAGAAAAAAATGTACCTATATTTGATGATTATGCACATCATCCAACTGAAATAAAAGCTACTGCTAATTCTATTAAAAATAAAAAATATAATGAGTCTTGGGTTATTTTTCAGCCACATACTTATAGTAGAACAAAACTTTTATTAAATGACTTTGCAGATGCACTTTCAAATTTCGATAATGTTGTCTTACTAGACATATATGCTGCTCGTGAGAAAAACACATTAGAAATATCATCAGCTGATTTAGCTACAAAAATGAACGAACTTGGGAAAAATGCTTTATATATACCTGATTTTGAAAAAGCTATAAACTATGTTAAAGAAAATATAAATGATAATGATATTATTATTACACTAGGTGCAGGAACTGTAACTAATATTGGACCAATGATGCTTAAATAATAATGTTTATTTTCTCATTTCTTTTATCATTAAATCTGCAAAGATACCATATCCTACTTGAGGATTTGAAACAAGCACATTTGTAACCGCCCCAACGAATTTATTATTTTGAATAATTGGTGCTCCGGATAATCCTCTAACTATTCCACCCGCTTTTTCAAGTAATTCTTTATCTGTTACTCTTATTAACATACTTTTATTATTATAATCATTATCTTTATATATTTTTTCAATTTGTATAGAATATTCTTTAGCTACATTACTATTATCTATTGTACATAGTATTTTAGCATCTCCAACTTTTATATCATCTCTTAATGCAACTTTCATTTTTTTAGAAACATCTAAATTTAAACTTGTTAAATTATTTAGCTTTCCATATATTCCAAAAGCACTATTATTTTCAACAGTTCCTATTGTTTGCTGATTTAATATTGTTCCTCTTATTTCTCCAGGATTTTCAGTTTCACCTTTTTGTATTGAAATAACTCTTGAAGTTACTAGTTCACCTGTTTCAATATGAATTAAGTTTTCAGTATCACTATCTGTTATTCCATGGCCCAATGCTGCAAAAGATTTTGAAATAGGTTCATAAAAAGTCATTGTTCCAACACCTGTTGCTGCATCTTTTACCCAAAACCCTAATTTATAGCTTCCAAATCCAGTTTTTACCGGCATAATACTCGTTGTTACTATACTTCCATTTCTAAGTAGTGTTAATTCAATATTTTTCCCATTAGATTTATTAATTACTTCCTTTAAATTTTCTATATCTTGAATATTCTCATTGTTAACTTTTAAAATTGTATCTCCCTCTTTTATGTCTGAGTTCTTATACGAATTTATAATATTATTATTTTCGTCTTCTATTTCAGATAAACCAACAACAAGCACACCATGTGTATATAGTTTTAAACCAATAATTTTTCCAACAGGTACAACTTCAATTTCATCAATTGTAGTTATATTAACATTTTTTAAAGGTATTTTTCCAAATAATTTAAATTCTATATTACTTATATTTGAACTATCATTTACAGTTTTTATTGTTTCAACTTTCTCTATTCCAAATATATTTTTAAAATTTAGTCTTTCACCTTCTAATAGAATTATGTTTTCAGGAATTAAACTAATATATGATATATAAATATATAAAATTAATAAAAAAATAATGGCTATCAATTTTTTTGTTTTTTTCATAAAAATATGATAACCATTATTTTAATTTTTATTAAGGGAAAAGTTATAAGCAAATAATTTTTAAAGTAACTATATAATTTATTAATATAACTAGTGTCCATAAATAGTTTTTATTGACATTTATTTTTTTATTACAATTTACAAATATTAATAATGAAGCTAATGGTATAAAGTATCTACCTTGTATTCCATATATAAAATCAATACCAATTCCGTAATTTGTACCAGTCCATTGAATATATAATGATGTAAATAAAATAAATACAATTGCAAAAATGCAAACAAACAATAATAGTTTTGATTTTCGATTTAAATATATTATAGACTCATCAAAAAACAAACTTAATCCTATAATTACTATATATAGCACTGATATATAGCTATTGATATTTATTGAATTTTGACACATGGTATCATATCCAGTAATAAATTGAAAACAATATAAAGGAAAATTAATAAATAGTGTTTTATTAAAAATAAATAAATACTGAAAAGGATGAGATAATATAAAATTTTTCTGTAAAGCAATACTAGGATATGCTTCTATCATATCTTTTCCTACTATATTTAAATTTATAAATGCTGATATAACTAATACTCCAAAAATAGTTAAACTAATAAAAATTTTAGATTTTTTTGAAGTAAATTTTTCATCAGGTAACAAAAGAATTATAAAAAATAGTAATGCATATACAACTTTACAAAACACAGAAATTATTCCTAAAATTGTAATTAATATAATTTCTTTTTTTGTAATTTTTCTATCTGATTCATAAATATTATACCAAATTGATATAAATAAAAAAACAGATAAATTTGTAAGTAAATCCCCTGTAAATGTTGTAACAAGTGTAAGTGAAATTGGAACTAAAAATAAAAAAGCAAAAAATTCTTTTCTTTTAGGGATAATTTTTATAATATATGTAGATATAATTAACCATAACAAAAAGCCAAAAAGTCTCCCAGTAATAATAATACAAAAAATATTAGCATTTATTAGTTTTTGAAAAATAAACATAGGAATTAAATAAAACAAATATGAAATTGGTGAATATAATTTAGCACCAATGAATTCTTCAGATACAACTGTATCATTATTATCTATGCTTTTTAAAAAATAATTGTTATAATAATTATAATGAGAAACATCAATTATAGTTTTAGGAATATTATCATAAGTTGCATTACTATTAGTATTATTAAAGAAAGAATATACTTTATAAAAATGAACTGTTTCATCTATTCCATGTAACAATGGAATTAAAAACACTAAAAGTAAGCCAAAAATAAGACCTAAAATAAAAAATTTTTTTTCAATAGTTAGTTTAAAATGATAAAATGATATCGTAATAAATATTGATAAATATGTTACAATCGTTATTAAGAACAGTTTAGAAGCTATCATTCGTGTAGGTGCTAAAAAAAAATATCGTACACATATAAAAAAATATATACATATAATTAATAAAATATTTTTATTTTTCTTTTCACTCATATTTAGTTTTCCTTCCAATTAATAAAAATAATAATAATTATTTTTTACCATAAACAGATGAAGTTAAATCTTTTTTAAATATCACTTTTTCAATTATGTAATTTAATAAAAATAAAACTACCTCAACAACAATTTTTGATATTTTTAAATTCAAATTAAATTTTACAACAAGTATATCTAGTAAAACATAATTTATACATAATACAAATAAAGCCAAAACATAATATTTAAAAGCAGAAATACATATTTTTTCTTTACTTTTAAATACAATAAAATAATTAGTCAAAAAATTAAAAATTGAGCTTATACCTCTAGCTATAATAGCACTATAAAGTATTGCTATATCATAATTATAGTGTCCCCAAAAAAGATATACCATATTTATTAAAACAAAATAGTCTATTAAAAAAGATGTAAATGCAGAAAGAGAAAAAAGAATAATCGTACCTAAATTTGTATTAAAAATAATACATTTATATATTCGATATGAATCGGTTATTGCGTTGAAATTTGATGTTTTATTATCATCAATATATACAGTTGATATATCTACTTCAACAATATTAATCTTTTTAATAGCAAAAGAAATTAACATATTTATTTCATATTCATATCTATCACCTTTTATATTCACAATATCTTTTAAGTACTTATTTGGTATTCCTCTTAAGCCTGTCTGAGTATCAAAAATTTCATGTCCAGTTGCTAATTTAAATATTTTTCTGGTCAAGAAGTTTCCGAAACTTACTTCGAAATGGTGCACTCTTCATATTAGTTCTGCTTCCCAATATAATAGAGCCATCATTTTTGGCTAAATATTCTGACACATTTTTTATATCTTCAAATAAATGCTGTCCATCAGCATCAGCTGTTATAACTCCAATACATTCAATATTATCTTTTATATAATTGAAACCTGTTTTTAGAGCAGTTCCTTTCCCCATGTTTTTAAGATGATTAATAATGATAATATCTTTATTTAATTTTTTAAAAATTTTATTACTTTCCTCATTACTTCCGTCATTTACTACAACTATTATATATTTTTCTTCAATTAAAAGATTCGTTAAATTAATTAAGCTTTCACTTGGATTATATGCTGGAATTAATATAGCAATTTCATGGTTATTCATTTTAATTCTCCTACATCTGTTATAAAAAATTAATTATTTTTTTTTTCATATAGTGAAAAACCATCATCATTATATATCATATTCCACTCCTCATCATCTGCTATATATACACTTATTAGATTACCATTATTAATCAAAACATAATTAATATCATATTTGTTAAAAACATCTCTATAATGTTTTACTCCACCATTAATATTATTAAAATCTTCTAATACTGTGGTATCGTTAAATTCTTCAGAAAACATTCCCGATCTTGAATCAATAAAAGCTTTTATACCTTTGTATTCTATATAGCTTCCATAATTAAATGTATTATATATTCGCATATTATCCTTATCTATAAATCTATTAATATAATCACACGCATATACTGGATATGATAAAGTATCAACATAATCATCTAGTAGTTTACTTGAAATATTAATAGAACTATAAGAAACAATTAATACAATAAACACCAAACTTGTTATTTTTGTTATTTTTTTTGACATGTTGTATTCATAAATGTTGTATTCTTCTAAAAAATCATTTACCATTTTAATTATAAAAATAGAACCAACAAAGATAAAATAAAAAACAGTTCTATTCATATTTATCGCCATTAAAGCCATTCCAACTAACATAAAAGCATCTGATAAATTTATCTTTATTTTTGTAAAAGCAATTATTGCTAAAGTAATAATGATAAAAGTCATAAAATTCAAACTATCTACCAATGTCATCGGTTGTAATTCTGAAATCATGTTTAATGAAATACCATTTACTGCCTTTAACATAGATGTATATGGTGCTAATCCCAGGGGAGAACAAAATCCCGCAAATATTGTAATAATAAAAGTTATAAATAATTTTAAAATGTTTTTTCTTGAATTTATAATTATTTTTCTATCTGTTCCTTCATCTTTTATAAATCTAGACAATAAAAATTCAGCAAAATATGGCAAATAATAAATAAAATAAATTAAAAAAATAGATGCATGAACATTAGATAATAAAATTGCAACAAATATTAATAAAACACTATATATATTTTTGTTTGAATTTAATAATTTTATAATAAAATAATTTTCAATTATAAATAACCATATTGATATAATCTGTGCTCTTGCAGCCAAAATCTGCCTTCCTAAATATAAAGTTGAAATAGTAAATAAAAATGACAATATCATATTATTATTCATCTTATTATATATATAAAACAATGATAATCCTATTATAACTGTCATTATAATTACAAATAAATATATCCCAAAAAATCCTAATTTATTATAAATTAATGTTATTATAATATCAAATAAATACCTATCATTTGTAAATTCTAAATCTTTATGCCATGTTAATTTATCAATTTTCTGCAAACCTTCATTTAAAATCTGTTCACCACAAGCTATAGTAAAAAAAGTATCATTTTGAAATGTTTTAGGTGCAATTCCAACACAAAATATTATTATTAGCATAAAAAAAACTATTTTTTTACTCATTTATAAACCCCTTAATCTATTTATATAACACTGTTCTAAAACCAACATAATTATATTTTGAGTTTTCTAATATTGAAAATCTAAGTTCAAAGCGGTTGATTAAATCTTCATACTTTTCAAACACATCTGGATTATACATTCCTCTTGTAATAACAGTATCATAATTCTTTTCCAATGTTAATTCTAAAATATTATCAAACAAATCATAAATATGATTATAATCTTTTCGCCCTGCATAATAATTATCATTAATTTCAATATCATTCTGAATTATTGTAATATTAGAATCTTTAATCCATTGAATGACTGTATCATACGCATATCCATTTATTAAAGAACTATTTACAATTTCATTATTATACATTTGTTCAGAAAGTTTAATAGCTTCTTCTTGGGTAATATCAGTCCATACTATTGCTCCTTGTTTTGAAACTGGATAATTATTCTCTTTACCAATTTCATACCTAGATATATAAAACCCACCATTTAACAAAGCACTATTTAAAAAATCTTTATATTTTAAATCATAACATTGATCTATACTTATTAAAGGATTATTAGAAAAATATCTTTTTTGTAATTTAGGTACAGATAATTCTTCATCACTACCACAAGGAACCCAAACAAATTGATTTCCTTTTTCATCTTCTATTATAAATCCTGAATCCCATTTACCTTCAACATAATTAAAACCTTCTGGAATAAATGGCTGACTGTAACTAAAATTTTTACCATATTCGACATCTATTACAAAATCATAATATTCTTTTTCATCGCTAATTAATTTATCGCACTTATCATATAAATTAGAATTTTCTTTGCTAAAAAGATATAAGTTAATATTATGTCTTATTTCATCTATAGAAAACAAAATACATATAATCACCCCTATAGATACAATAATGACACTATAGTTTGCATATTTAAACTTTTTAATTTTTTTTATAATGCTTTCATTATTCTTAATAAAATAAACAATTATCGACACAAAAAATATTATTATTCCCAGTATTATGGTCTCTCTTCTCATTTATTTCTCCGATCATAATTTTTCAATCTAAATAATAACAATTATATTCATATATTTCAAAATTATAAAAATTATTGGGCTTTATCAGCCCAATATTAATTAATTTTATATAAATTATAACTACTTTTTATAAAATACTTTTATATATTTTATTGGATTAATGGGATTATTATTATTATCTTTAAAATTTTTAACTTCAACTCCATTAATAGAAATTTCTTTTTTTAGATATTCACAATTAACTTTTGTATTTGAACCAATATTACTATTAATATTTAAAATTCTCGTTTGATTTCTGGAATCATTTGCATTCAAACTATTTGTATTAAATGTACCAATATTTTCGTCAACTGATATAGGAACTGTTGCAACTTCTAAAGTATTAATTTTAATGTCTTTGAAAACAATTTCAATATAATCTATATCCTTAAGAGCTTTATAACTACTTCTATTTACATCTGCATGATCAGTATTATTATCATATACAACTTCTGTTTCTATATTATTAGTAACAGCATTTGGCTTATATAAATCATTTCTTTCTTTAGCAAGCGACATATAATAAGCTCTAACTAAAGAAGGATAATCATAGTCTGAACCATTAGTTTTATTAAAAATTCCACCAGCAATTCCATCATAATTACCATCATTTATACAATAATAACATGCTAAATTTTTATGATCATACCAATAATAACTATTACTTTTTGATTTATTAAAAATCTTGTCATATTTTATTTCTTTAGAAGTAAATGAAATAAAATCGGTCATATTACCTATATTATCAGGATTACTATTTAATTGATCTAATATATGCTCACAATTTATTTTATGATATTCAGAATTCTCATCATTAAATAAATCTTTTTTTACATAATAAATATTATTAGGTGAAACAGAAATCTCATTATTAGTACTTGAAACTATAACATAATTATTATAAGTTTTTAAACCACAATTAAACCCTTGCATAAATGCGACAATAGTTGGATTCGATAAAATATCTTCCCACTCACTATCAGAAATAATTGGCATAGCATAATCAATTGTTGCATTTTCTGAATATGCAGTCATCGCTAAGTTCAAATTATATTGCATAGAATTTCTAATAACATTTAACTTATGAGTATAAAAAGCTGAATCTTCATCTATTTCAGTAACACCAATTTTTCTATCTTGAGTTTGACTAGAGCCTTTTAAATCAAATACACACACATCCTCACTCTTACTAAAATCGAAAATACCATTTGTACTAATTATACTATTATTGTTTGCTGCATCATTGTTTTCAAATTCTAATGGAATACCTGAAATCTCCTGTATATTATTTTCGTGAACTACATAAGCTCCACCTCTTCCAAAATTATCAATTACCCAATTAGTAAATAAATATGCTTTACAATAATATACAGCAGATGAAATCTGACTAAGTTTATATTGCCTATCAGTAATTAGGCTATTACATACACTTATTATTGAATCTCCATTACTTTCAGCACTTGTATGAAATTTTAAATTAATTTTTTCGGCAATTTCGCTATATTTATCATTAATTTGTTGTGCATCTTTAATTTGATTCTTTATGATCTGTGCATCTTCAATTTGATTTTTTAAAAATACTAATTCATCATCAATAGCCTTTTTATTAAGTCCAGAAATATGTACAATTTCCAAACTGTCTATTTCTACATAGATTTCACCACCATCTTCAATATATTTTTGTATACCACTTTCTGAATAATTATCTATAATCGCAGTGTCATCATCCTTCTTTCTCCTTATTTTGACATTAGATGTATTAATTAAATATCCAGATTTAGTAACATATATTGTTCTATCAGTAGGAGGATATAAACATCCTTCAATTGTTATATAATTGTCTAAAGTATATGTTACATTTATATCATATTTTCCATTTTCTTTATCTTTATATCTAGCAGAATAAGGCATATATGTTTTTAAAACATTTTTAGTTTTGAGTAATGCTTTGTCAGGATCCGGAGTATATAAAATATCAGAACCATCCATTTTGGTTTTACCACTATCATCTTTTGCAGTGTAAAGAATTTGACCATAATCAGTTCCAATATCATCATTATAAACCATAGGAACATCATCAGTAGGAAGATCTTTTATTAATTTATAATATCCATCTTCTTTAAAAACAACTTTATACTTTTCTTCATCTGGATTACTACTATTTTGATAGTCACCTACAGCTAAAGCAACTCCTTTGTCATTCGTTAAAATCTCAGGAACTTTTGTAGGCGCATAAATATAATACCCATCATATAAGGCATATAAAATGGATGGAACATATGGTTCTACATATGATTTACTTGCATTAGACATACCTAAATTTGTTGATAGGGTATTAAAAAAAACATTATTAGATGCTTCAATTATTGTACGCAATGCATCAGATACAGAAGATAAGTCTTCATTTGCTGTATTAATTTCAAATGAAGACATAGCATCATATGTAGCATCTAATAATTTAGTATCATATTCAGTTTGTAGAGTAACAGTATCTACTTGTAATTGTATATAATATGTAAGTACTAATAAAATAGGAATAATAATCAAAGCAAATACTATGCAAAAACTTTGTAATTTCATTAACTATTTCCTTTATTTATTAAAATTAATTAGATCCATTTGCAGTAACAACACCAGAATGTTGTGCCGCAATTGAATAAACATCACCACCTGCTATAGAATAAAATACTCCTCTAATTGTTTGAGACATTGTTTTATTAGTATTCTTTATACTAACAGAAAAAATATCTCCTTCTTTCATTACATATACACCATTAGGTGATTTTGTAATAGTGTCGATAATTTGAGTAGTAAAAACAGAATAATAAACATTTTCACCTATTACAGTACCTTGAATCCAAGCAGATTTTTTTCCAACATTTTCATCTAAAACTTTAACTTCCATCTCAACATCATAAGAATTTCCAGTAGCTTGAATAGTAGCTAATAATTTATCATAATTATCCATTGTAATTTTACCAATAGACCTAGAATTGTCAACAAATTCAGTTACGGCAGTTTGTACAGATAATTGAGATATATCATCACTTCTTTCAGAAATTGATAATAATGGGAAAATAAACATTAGAATAGCTGCTAATAATATAGCAATCATTGTAATTAGTGTATCACTCATATAATCCTCCTATATACTAACCATTTATTAGTATTTTATTTTATTTATTAAATAAATATAAATTTAAACTCTTATTAAATTATTCAGAATACTTACCTAGTATTGTATAAATAATTACCAATTTATCTTTTGCATCCACATTAACAAGTTCATCACCATCATCAGTAACAAATGTGTCACCTGTATATGAATAACTAATAAATCTTTCTTTGAATCTAATATTATTTGGATTTGTGCGGCTTACATTTACAGCTTTTGAAAAATTATTATTTGTATAATCAACATAAACACCTTCAATATATCCAGCTGTACCACTAATATATAAATCTAACCTACTTTTTATATCTTCTGGGCTACCTGTCCATGGTGCTCCAAACATAAATATTTCCGGTTTTTTTTCTTTATTGTCAAATATTTGTTTATATGCATAATTTGTAATAGAACTTTTATCTTTACTACTAGCAGTAGCTTTACTATCACTTACTGCTCTATTTACATTGTTTTCTATATTTCTATCAAATATTTGAATTAACTTTGGTGAACCTTCATTTTCTACAGTAGCATCATAAATTTTAACACAGAAGTTTTCTTTATCATATCTATAAAGAGTAGGAATAATTGTTTCAGTATTTACATATCTTTCAACAGAAGGTATAATTTCTTTTTGACGATTAGGGTCATTATTATATGAATAAGAATCAAATTTAATTGAATCATAGTAATTGGTTGAATCAGAATAATAAATAAGCTTTTCAGCAATATTTGTAACCTGACCAAACATATACATTGAAATACTTAACGCTATTATAAGAACAAATAAACCAAAAGTAAGCATAAGTGCATGTGTTGCATTCTCATCCATTATTATTACCTTCCTTAAAGATTCAGATATAATTTGATATAAAGTGATATATTAGTAATATCACCTTATATCAAATAAAAAACAAAACCTAATATGTTATAGTTATTGATGTTAAAACACCATTATTTGAATAACCGAAATTTACAGTATAAGAATGTTTATTTTCTAAGTTATTCCTAATTGTTGCAAGTGTATTTATATAATTGTTTAATTCAGGAGTATCTCCACCTTTATTTAATGTACCAGTATCTGCATTATTACCATCGCCTAGTTTTTCTGAAAATTTGTTAATTGACACTCTAGGTAATTTAGCAGGTTCTTCTTTGTATGTATTTGCATTTGCTATACATGTTCCTACCATTGATTTTAATTTTGCACCATTTTGTGAACCACCATAAATTGTGAATTGACTATTGAAAGCCTCGATTTCTTGTGTATTCATTTGTGTTAATGAATCATTAATTGTACTTTGTGAACTGGTATAAATAAACATACCAATTGCTATAATTAAAATAGATAATAAAATTGCACCTGCAATTATTAACGCTTTAGAAGCATTCTCCATAACTTCTTCCTCCTTATTTTGTTTATAATTTATTTTAAAAACTATAGCAAAAATATTATATCTTTTGTATTTTTATAACTTTTGTGCCATAGTAACACTAAGAACTTATTTATAATCTTTAGCTTCAAACACTAAAGAAGCAATTCTTCCATTTTTTTTATGATATGTTACTTCTTTGCAATCAAATTTAACATCTGCAAAAAGCTTAATAAAAGAATTTGTTCCACTATTATTAATTCTTTCCATAGAATATGAAACATCATCAAAAATAACATATATTTCGATACTATATTCATCATCTAAGATATAAATATTATCATCATTTTTCTTAATATTATATTTTTCGTTATTACTAGTTGCTTTGTTAATTAATGTAATAACATCTAATCCATTTAAATCTTGCTTATTATATTCTTCAAATTCTTGATTAAACTTTAATACACTATTTTTTTCTGTTTTCAATTTATTATAACTTGTAATTCCTAAAATTACAACAATAAATAAGAAAGTTATAATAAAAATTACACTTTTTTTCATAAAAAATCCTTTTCCAACATAAGCATAATTATAACATTATTATAATTATTATTCAAGATTATTATTTTAAATTAAATATTTAGTACTGCGGACCATCTAACTCAAATTTCATAAATTCAACTTTTCCAGATTTTAAATCATATCTAATTTCTTTGCATTTGAATAAATATTTATATTTAGTTTCATTACCATCTAATTTAGTAGTAGAAAGTTTATCATTTTCATCTGAAGAAGGAATTTGAAATTTAAACACATCATCTCCAAAAGTTTTATTTACTAAATCATATATTGAAACTGTTTTCCCTGAACCAATGTCTTTTTCATTTGAAGCAATTAATACTCTATTTTTAGACATATAATTCTTTTTATCATAGTCTCCTAAAACTCTAAAATATTTATTTTCTGAAATTTTAATCAATATTTCAACACTATTTTGTGGGTCATAATCACAGCTAACATTAGTATCATAAGCTAAATTAATAACAGTTAATAAATCCATTATAGTATTATTATCTCTATTATAAACTTCAAACCCAGCATTATATGCCTCTAATTGCTCTTGGGCCATTTTTTCATCATAGCTTTGGTTAGTTTTAGCAGCAGACCTAAAAACATAAACAAACATAGATAATATTAAAACACCTATTAATACTCCACCAGCAATTATTAAGGCTTTTGATGCATTTTCCATAAAATTACTCCTAATTTATGTATTAAATTTCTGAAAAGTATATTGCATTAATTCTTCCTGTTTTTTCATTATATTTTAGTTCATCACACTTAAACCTTTTTGTTTTTAAATTATATAACGCAGTTGTCCAAGTGCATGAACTCCATATACTTATAGTATTTGAATCAGTATTTCTAACAGTAATTTTCATATTATCACTTGCAAATTTTAACAAAGGATAAATACCACTTGAAGTATTATAATCTGACCTATCATCATTTAGTAATGAATAATATCCATCTGAACCTGGAGTACCTAAATTAATAAATTTATTCGAATTCTTAGATATATCTATTGCATCACTTAAGCTTATATTAGAACTAAAATTGGTATACTTACCATCATACTCAACATTTGTAAATACACTACTCAATTGAACATTATTTAAATCTGTATTTCCTAATAAATAAACTTTTTCTTTTTTTGATTCATCATCAATATATTTAACTTCTATGCTTTCATATAATTTTGAATCCTTTAATTTTACAAAAACATCTATTACATATTCTTTTGGATGTCTACCTTCAGTTAAAAAACCAAGTTTAGATTGATCACCAAAGTATTTATCATTATTATCTTTTGCTTTATTTAAACAAGAAATTACATCAACACCATACATTCCTTTTTTGTTGTATACTTCATACTCTAAGTTAAATTTTGCTACTTGCTCAACAGAAGCCATATCTTCTTCTTGCTGAGGCCACTCTCCAGCACTTTTAAAGAAATATACAATTAATGCCATCAAGAGAACACCAATTAAAACTCCTGCAGCAATTTCTAAAGCTTTTGCAGCATTTTCCATAATTTCTCCATTTCTTAAATATTAAACTATTGCATACTAGACATCGTTGAGAATGCTGATGTCATACTTGTCATACCTATTAAACATAATGGTATAATCAAATATCCTACAAAAAGTACAACCATTGGAGCAAAACCAATAACTTGTCCTATTCTAGATTTTCTTGCTATTGTTCTTTCATTAGATTCTTTTCTTTTTTCTTGATGATATGCTCTTTCTGTATCTAACTCGTCAAAAGCTTCTCTAATAGGAATTTGCTCAACAGCTGCTTGAAGACTTTCAACAATTCTTATTAATTGTTGAAATGAAATTTCATTTTTTAGCTCTTCTAATGCTTCCCAAGGACCACTTTCATAGTTATTAACGCATCTACTAATTGGTTCTTTGAAAATATTTGCATATCTTTCAAGCCATTCTAAAATCATCTCAACATTAACTCTTTCAATTTTCATAAGCATAAGTATAATTGTTTGGAATTGCATAACTTCATTTTCCATATCCATTTGTCTCATTATCTTTTGGAAAATAAGTAGCCAAACAGGAATATTATAAGCAATTACCATAACAACACATGCTACAAGTATTTCAAACCATTTAATGTATTCAGATTTAACAATTTGAAGTTTTTCCCAAATTCTATCTGTAATTGTATCTAATTCATTTTCATTACTTGAACCATATTCATCAGATTCAGCTATTTCTTTTCTAAGTTCATCTTTAGTAACATCTTTATATTGATATTTTTTTAAGAAAACATTATCCTTCTCGGTTGTTTCCATGGCTTTTCTTTCTTGAGATTCAGACATATTACCCAGTAAGTTATAATCAGCTGTAGGCTCTGTAAACTGATAATTAATTGCCATTTGATGTGCAGCAAATAAAACAAAAACAGCAGCAAGAAAACCTACAACAGCAGCACATAATCTATTTATGTATAGCCATTCTGTTTTTAATTTTGATGCAGAATCCTTTAATAGTTGTATAATTTTTCTATATTCTTTTGTTCCTTTTTTTGGAATAAATAAATTAACAAATTTTTTTGCTAATTTATTTTTATAAAGTTTTGCTTGCCAAGGATTTTCCATATTTTTAGCAGTATTAACACTACCATTATCTTTTAATTTTCTAACAAGGACATATGATAAAAATGTAAGCATAATAAGACCAACTTGTACGTAAAATCCCATTGTTCCATTATAAAATTGTCTTGTAAATGCGAACTGGCCAATTGCCCATCCTTTAATTGCATCAATAAATAAGATTGGAAGTGCAGCAATCATAGATAAACTTTGGAAAACGTAATCTAATTTATCTCTTTTTAATATTTCAATTTGCATCTCTTGTGTAATATTATTTAAATTTTTTAAATACAAAGATGCACCATCTTTATCTTTTCTATCACCAAATTCTTTTGTTAAATATGAAATACCCGCAAATTCTTTTAAATAGCTATTAGGCGCAATATCATAATACTTCTCAAGTTCTGTTTCAGGATCATCTGAGATTAAAATTTCATATATTTTTTCAGATTGTCTAGAAACTTCATTTTCATCACTTTGTGAAACTTCATAAATTGCTTCTTCAACCATGTTATATTCATGATAAGCATGTCTTATTTCAGCAAAGTAATCTAATTGTTCTCTTAAAAGCTTATTATCAATTCCATCAACCATACCTTCTAGTAATGACTCAATAAAAAATATTTCAAATAGAAGTAATGCACTCATAAGCATTAAACTATTTTTTGTCATTAATATTACAAGAGCTGTAACAGGAACAACAACAATTACCGCTTTAAGCATAATTTGTGCAACTTGCTTTCTTGTAATATATTCATCTTCTAAGTTTATTATTTCTAGTCTTCTTCTAAGTTTAAGAGCATATCTTCTTAAAATAGGTAAACTTATACATCTTATATAAAACTTTTGATAGAATATATCAAGATTAAATGAAGATTTTTTTGTACCTTCTACAAGTTGTGCTACATATTTAGTTTCTTTTGACTGCATTTTCTTACTTATAACTAAATAAGCTAATACTATTATTCCAAAAACTCCAAATACACCGAAAATGAAGTATTTAATTACCTCTGGTGACATATATTTTCTCCTTCTTTTATTATTAACAATTTAAAACTAATTTTTAAATTCTGGTCTATTACCATTTCTCTTATCATTCATATTTCTTTGTATATTTTTTTTGTTTAAATTTGTTTGAACATGCCCCCCTGAATCTTGCATTCTTGGAACTTTTCTTACAGGTTCATTAGATGAGTTATTTGATTCGCTACTAGCATCTTTTCCATCTGTTGGTTTAATTTCATTTCCATTAGCATCATATTTAGGTGGTTTTGGAGGTTTAATTCCCCAGTTTCTCTCTAGAAATGCATCAAATAACGCAACATCTGTATCGTTCATATTTTCTCTCATACCCTTTATATTTGCAGGTGTAATAGGATTTGTTAAAACATATGAATCATCAACAAATTCTAAAACATTTCTATATTTATATAATTCTCTATTAGTTGATTTTGTAAAATATATTGTAGCATTATCGAAGAATTTATCAAATTTTCCTTCTAATGTTTTTTCTTTTCTATGATCAAATGTATATTCATTTTTTTCTTCAACTGGAATACATTCAGTAATTCTTTCAATATAACGTCTTCCTCTAAAGTCTTTAACTAAGTGAATATCAAAGTTTAAAACTTGTACAACCTGCTCAGCTGCTGTTTGTTCATTTTTGAAAACACCAGCTCTTAACATAGAGTTACGAAGTGCTGTAACTAAATCTGGAAATGTTTTAGCGTGGTGAGTAAATAATGTAAACTTAGATGCAACCTGTGCAGACTGAATCATCCAAGATGCAACAGGGTCTGTTGCAACCTCACCGATGATATTAACAGAACCGTCAGTTTTCTTTTGAACGTCCAAACAGTCTTGTCCAGAAATTGTTTCAGTCTCACGCATTGAAACAATGTTTCTTGTTGGATAAATTTTTCTTAAGTGAAGCTCGAATGCAGTTTCTGTAATACGAAGGTTCATTGTTTCATATATATTTTCAATCATTGCCATAAGCATTGTTGTTTTTCCGGCAACCTTGCTCACCAGTTAGAGAAATAATTCTTGCACCTTTAACAAGAAATTTTAATAATTCAATTGTCTCTTCTTTTCCATCAAATAGCACTATTTGCTCTAATGTTGCTCTCTTAACGTCGAACTTTCTTACGAAGAATGCCCAAGTTTCGCACATGCTTGGTCTAACAACAACGACACGAGAACCATCTTTCATTTCATTGATTTTATATCCATTTGTATCAGACAATTGTCCTGGATTATTATATTTATATATATTTTGACATACTCTTTTAAGTTCTGCTTCAGTTCCGAAAGATAAAAATGCTAAACGAATTGATTTACCATGGAAGAATATCCATATAGCATCACATGCTCTAGGAATTTTTGATTCCATTGCTTGTTTTAAATAATCACTATCAGTTTGTGCAACCTGACTTAAGAAACTCTCAGGAAGTCCTGATGTACCACCAGATACACCATCTATATTCATATCTCTAATTTCATCAATACTACTATATCCTTTATATTTTTGATATATTCTTTGAACAACAACTTCAAGTTTATCAGTAAAGTCTAAAGCAAAATTTTCTTTTTCATAAATGTCATCTATTTCTTCTTTTGTTATAACATAACATGGTTTAGACTCACCTTCTATGTATTTTAAATCATCTAAATTATATTTTTTTATAAGTTCAGATAATGCTTCATATGAAAAACTTTTTTTATACTCATGAATTATAATATCAAATTTATCTTGAGAAGTTAAAAGTGAAGGTGTATCAAATGGTATAGCTTTTGAAATATTTGTTTCATCAACTCCATATTCTTTTGATAATAAGTCATATATTAATTCTTTAACATATTTCTTATCATTAACATCTCCATATGTACAACCTTTTAATGCCTTTTTTAATTCATATTTTTTTGCTCTTCTTCTTTTTAACTCTTCTTCAGATAAACCAATATCATAAAGGTTGATTTTTGTTATTTCATCAAGTCTTTGCTTAACAAATTTAACCATTTTATCAAGAGTAAATGTTTTATCATCAACTTCAGCATTTTCAACTACTTCATTTTTATTTTTCTTAATAGTTCTAGCTATTAAATAACCTACTATAACTATTACGACAAAAATTAATGCTAAATTCGCAATACCATTCATTATAGATGACTCCTCCCACTTAAAGTAACTTAAACTATAAATTTTAGTTCTTCTAATTTTTTGTTTATGGTTTTACATGTATTATCTACTGACTTTAAGAATAATGAATTTCTAGCACTTGTTGCAGCAGATAATCTAGCTTGCAAATAGAAGTTTGCAACACCAGCTTCAGATGCAGCTTCCATAAAAATAGGACTATATGGAACTGCAGCCACTTCTTTTTTATTTTTTATAAATCTTGTAACATTTTTTTGATTATATTTTGATTTATCATCTGCCTTTGATAAAAGTGGTATAACCTTTTCTGGTTTTAATATATCACTATTCTTTCTCATATCTGTTAAATATGTGCTTATTTGTCTTAAATTTGGAGAAAAAGAGTAAACAATAACATGACAATTTTCAAGTAAAACTCTTGTTGTTTCTTTACTTAAAGTCTTCTCCAAATCTATAAATACTAAATCATAATATTTATTTGCGAATAATAATAAATCTTTATATAACATTAACGATTTTGTAAACTCGGTTGGAACATTTGTCTTTAATCCACACAAAACATCTAATCTATTTTTAAAAACAACACGAGTAAAGTTTGTTATTATCTCTGGTGTTGTTTTATTACTAGCTATTGCACTTACTAAACCTTCTGCACCAGAAGAGATGTCTATCTTACCCTTATTTAGCATTGCAACTGTGCTTTTACTATCATTCCCCACTCTCCAGAAACATCTTTCCATAGTATCATCATGAAATGTTGCATCAACTAATAAAGTTCTTAAATTATGTTCAACACACATATAAGTTGCAATTGCTGTTGCAGATAGAGTTTGTCCTGATTCTTTTGTATCTCCACCCCAAAAACCTATTACTGCCATTTGTATCCTCCAGAATTAATTTCTTTCTAATATTTTTAGTGCTTTTCTTATAGCACCAGGTTTTTCATTAGATATTTCACCAACTATATATGTTACACCATCAATATATTGAGAACTTAACCCCTTGATACGTATCTTTCCTGTTCTTTGGTTAGCAAAAATAGTACTTTGATCTCCACCTTCAAAAGGAAAATAAATAATATCACTACTCCATTTTATTTTTAATCCTCTTGAAATGTAGTTTAAATACTCATCTTCTGCTGCTAACATATCTTTTGTAAATAATACTTTTGTTACAGGAGTAACACTTTCAAGTTTTCTAAAAACTTGAAGTCCTCGTCTTAAACAATATATATCAAATGATGTAACAAAAAATTTTTTATCTTCTGTTTTTATATTAAAATTATGATAACCTCTATATGAATCAATATCTACAATAATGTAATCATAATTAAAATCACTGTTTTCTTCATTTTTCTTATAATCTTTTATTTGCTCAATATTTTCAAATCCTATAGCTATGTCAATCCTATCGAAAGTTGTAATATATTGTTTTTCAGCTTGCATAGTTGGTATGATATATCTGGTTTTTTGTAATGCTGTACTATCTATTATTAAAACATTTTTTCCCATAATAGTTAATAGTCTTGCGACATAAGTTATCATGTCTGTTTTGTCATAACTACCTATAAAAGCAATTTTTTCCATAATATCCCCCAAATAATATTATTACTGATTATCTTCAGTATATCCTACACTTCCAGAACCTTCTAAAGAATCTACATAACTTTGTCTTGCAGCTCTTATTGACTCTTCTTCAGAAGCATTTCCAGAACTTACTAAAGAACTTTGATTATCTTTATTCTTTTCAACTTCTGGTTGTATGTATTTTGCTCTAGATTCAAGATTGTTCCAAATATCATTTGAATATTTTGTATAAACTTCTTCAACAATATTTGGATTTGTAGCCATTAATGCAAGAGTTGCTTCACTAGCAACATATGTTGCTGTTGAATCTTTTTGCATTCCTGGTTCAACATATTCTAAAGCATATAGTCTAGAGCCTGTCATTGTATAATTTTCAACAATTGCGCTATTCATAAGTTCAATTTCTAACTCATTTAATTTAAGCCAAATTGTTGTTGCATTAGTTCCTAACACTCTTTTCTTTGATAAAACAATGTAATCTTGTCCATTTGGTATTGACAATCTAATATCTATGTAATCGCCATTTTTTAGTTGAGATGGCAATGATACCATACTAAATTCTCTAATTCTATCTGTATCTGTTGTTTGATCGTCATACTCTTCTATCATATCTTTTGTTACTATTGTTCCTGCTGGAACATCAATTTTCATTATCATTTGTTTAGCTAAAGGATTACCATCTTTATCTACTTTTTCTATAACTTCACCATTTTTATCATGAAATTCAAAATCATCACTTGATACAACTTGTGTTGGATCAACTGTTGTTTGTACTTTAGTTGTTGAAAAATTACCCTCAAATGTAACTACTTGTCCAGATTCTAAGTTATCTGAAGCAACAAGATAATCTTTTTGTAATTTTTGTAAAGCTGATATATTTTCATTTAATACATTTATTCTCTTAATTAAAAACATAACCACTACCGCAGCTATAATTGTTGCTACCAATAAGCCTATTAAAAAAGAATTTCTTGCTCTTCTTTGCATTGGATTCATTGCCATTTTAAGTTCCTCCCTTTGTTACAAAACATTTATTTTTTGACATATTTTTATATCATTTATTTTATTTTACAACAATAAATATTTAAAATCAATAAAATAGCTTTTTGTAATAAAAACTTATTTTTCCTGTAATTTTTTTGTTACATTCATCTATTTAAAACAAATTTATTTATTGCTTCTAAAACTCCTTCTGAATTATTATCAGCAACAATTTCATCTGCTATTTCCTTCATATGAGGATTGCTATTTCCCATTACAACTCCTAAACCTGACTCTTTTATCATTTCTTTATCATTCATATTATCTCCTATTGCCATAACTTCATTTGGTTCTATTTTAAGTTTTTCCAATAAATACTCTATTGCAGACCATTTATTAACATTTTTATTTGTTATTTCTGTATAATAATATTGAATATCTACATCTTCTGTTCCTGATTTAATTTTTTTTCTAGACATATATTCTACTTCCAACAAATCTATACCATCAATTCCTTTTAATCTTCTCATTATACTATTAAATATAAATTGTGATTCATCACAAACTGTTATTTTTAAAAATTTTTCCTTCCCAGATTGTTCTATATATTCTTTTATATTTTGAACAACATTTATATGCGTTCTTTTTTCCTCAACTTTCTTTAGGTTTTCTTTATGATAAAACAAAACATTATAATTAAGTGAGCTCGCTATTACTTCATCTTCAGTATATACATTATAAAAAAAACTGTTTTGTTCGCAAATATCTGCGATTTCAAGGACTTGTTTTTTAGTTAAAAATCTATCATATATAATTTCTTGTTTTTTTATATCAAAAACTGCAGAGCCATTTCCCGAAATCAAATAATTATCAACTCCAAGTTCAACTGCCAAATTTTCTGTCGAACTAATTGGCCTTCCGTGAGGCTAAAACTATCTCAGTGCCATTTTCTTTAGCTTCAAGTAAAGCTTTTCTAGTATTTTGTGAAACTTCTCCATATGAATTTAATAAAGTACCATCTAAATCTATTGCTACTAATTTATACATAATTCTATTCTCCTACTTTTATATTTTTCTTCTTTTTTCTTCTTTCACATTATATCATTAAACTATTTTTTGACAACATTTTTTAGCTGTTTTATAATATAAACAATACAAATAAAAAGAGGCTTTTATTTAAAGCCCCTTTATTCAACTATTTATTAGTCATTTGATTTTCAGCTTGTTCTATTAACTTTCTAACCATATTACCACCGATTTTACCTGCATCTCTTGCAGATATATTTCCGTTATAACCATTTTTTAAGTTAACACCTACTTCATTAGCTACTTCATATTTAAATCTTTCTAATGAATCCATAGCTTCTGGAACAACTTTTTTATTACTTCTTGCCATCATATTCACCTCCGCATTATTTAGAAAAAGATAAATAAAATAATTTATCAATTTCAATATATATAATGCGTAAATTTTAAAATTTTAAACAAGAAAATTTTGGAAACTTTCAGTCAATTATGCTTCCGGTTCTACTAATCCATAATTATTTGAATCTTTTAATTTATATATTATATTAACTTTTCCTGTATCTACATTTACAAAAGAATAAAATATATTTCCTTTTCTTTCATCTAATTTTAGTTTTGCATCTTCAACAGAAATTGGTTTTATCTCATAATATAATGATTTAATAACCTCATTTTCAATTGGATGTTCTTCAACTCCCATTATGTTCATTTGTTTAATTGAAGAATCTTTTTGCATTTTTTCTTTTTTAGCTTTTGTTTTTCTTATTTGCCCTTCTAAAATATCTATATCTTTATCAATTGCTGCATATAAATCTTTATCTTCTGTAACAGCTTTATAAGAAGTTCCTTTAACTGAAACATACATTTCTGCAATTTCAGTGGTAGAATTTTCTTTTTTTATAGTTGCATTAACATCAAGTTTCTCACCTTCTGAAAAATATTTTTCAACTCTTGATAATTTTTTCTCAACATAATCTTTTATTGCATCTGTTGCCTTTAAATCTTTACCTGTTATTGTTATATTCATAATAATCACTCCTTCGATTAAATTTACTTTCAATTATATTTCAAAATAATACAAGTTTGTTTTATTTTGTACTGTTATTATATAAGTATTTTTATAAATTTGCAAGTACTTTAAAATATATATATGAATAAATCATTAAAACATCTTTTCTAGTCTATATTCTTTTTCTAATTTTTCATTTAAATAAAGATTCGCTATAAGCTCAAGTTCTTTATAATATTTTTCTGATAGATTAAATGAAAATATTTTTTTAGAATCTGCTTTTAATATATATATAATTGCTGATTTTGTTGCCTCACTCATTTTTATAGCACCAGTATCATGCTTGCCACAATTTATACATTTAAAACCATTGTCTTTTATACTAAAAAAAGTTAAATTATCTTTTGTTTGACATGATACGCAAGAAATAGAATTTGGTGCAAATCCTAATATTTTTAATAGTCGTATTTTAAAAACAGAAATAATAAAATCTAAATTTTTATCTGTTTCTGATATCATATATAAAGTATTTAAAAATAATTTTAATGTATTAAAACTATTTTGATTTTCTGTTGTAACATCATTTATAATCTTTGTAATATATGAAGCATATGTTAATTTTTCTAAGTCTGTTCTAATATTATAAAACATTTCAATTGTTTGTGCAGAATTTATTGTATATGTATCTGAACCTTTAAATAGCATAAATTCTCCAAAGCATAAAAATTGAGTGCTACTTAGCAAAAGACTTTTAGCTCGCCTGGCACCTTTTGCACTGCACCCAATTTTTCCCAAATTCGGGGTTAATAATGTAAGCATTTTATCAAAATCACCCATATTATTTTCTGATATTACTATCCCATTTACTTTGATTCTTTTCATTTATATTTACCCTTATATTATTTTCAATATTTTGAGTTTGTTTAAATTCTAGATAAGAATTTATATCTCCTGTTTGTTTAAAAGTATTCCACGCAATATTTTTAATCATTTTGTACCACACCTTTCTTTTGTACTATTTTAACCTGAATTTACTAATAATATTATCCATATTTTGCCAATCACTTTTTACTTTTACCCAAACTTTTAAATTAACTTGCATACCTAGCATTTCTTCAATGTCTTTTCTTGAATATGTAGCTATTTTTTTTAATAAATTTCCATTTTTTCCTATTATAATACCTTTATGTGAATTCTTTTGGCAATATATTGTTGCATTAATATCATATAGTTCTTTTCCATTTTTATTTTTCCTAAATTTAAAATCTTCTATTTCAACATATATTCCATGTGGTACTTCATCTTCTAAAAATTTTAGTGCTTTTTCTCTAATTATTTCCTCTGATATTTGTCTTACTGTTTGATCTGTATATTCATCATCTTGATAATATTTAGGACCTTCAGGTAATATTTTTAAAATTTCATCTATTATACCTTCTATCTGCTCTTCTTTATATGCAGAAATTGGTATAATTGCATTAAAATTATATAAATCTTTATAAATTTCTATAAGATTAAGAATTTTTTCTTTTTTTACCAAATCTATTTTATTAATTACTAAGATACATGGTTTTTTACTTTCTTTGATTTTTTCTAAAATCCTCATATCTCCTTTTCCAATTTCATCTGATGTTGCTTCTATTAAAAATAGTATTACATCAACATCTTGAAACATAGAAAAAGCTGTATCTATCATTGTCTGACTAAGTTTTGTCTTTGGTTTATGAATTCCTGGAGTGTCTGTAATTATTATTTGATAATCTTCTTTAGTTATTATAGCTTTAATTGCAGTTCTTGTTGTTTGTACTTTATTTGCAGTAATTGCAATTTTTTCTTTAACTAATGCATTTAAAAGTGTTGATTTTCCAACATTAGTTCTTCCAACTAATGTTACAAAACCAGATTTAAATACCCCCATCACATTTCCCTTCTATTTTTATATTTTATAATGTATTTATTTAGCCATATTTGCTTCTTTATTATCTTCCCAAGAATTAATTGTATTATACAATTCTTCATATGCATCTTCTTCTGCCTCAAATCTGCCCAGTTCAGTAATTATACCCCTTTCAGAATCTTTAAAAAATATCACAAAATCTTTATCTTTTTTATAAATGCCATAAATATTTAGTTCGTTTTTTATATAATAATCTCTATTATTATCAAATAAACTTTTTATTCCTTTTTCCTTAACTTTTTTTACATTCAATTTCTCAATTCGTGATTCAAATTCTTTTTTATTCATATTAAAAACCCCTTAATAAATTAATAAATGCTGGCAAATATATTATAATTCCAATAATAATAGAGCATATTGCCATTAAAGTTACTGCACCTGCTGAAACATCTTTAGCAATTTTTGCTTTTTCATTATATTCCTCTGTATACATATCTATAATTACCTCTATTATAGTATTAATACATTCTGCTATAAGTACTAAAAAAATCACTAATATAATAATAGCAAATTGTATTAAACTCAATTTTAAAATAATCCCAACAAGTAATGCAATAATAGCAAATACTAATTGTATTCTAAAATTACGTTCATTTATATATATATAATTTATTCCATTTAATGAATTTTTTAATGCATCTGTAAAGTTTTTGTTTTTCCACTTGCTTTCCATTTTTTACTCTATAGATTTATTACTGATAACAGTTAAAACCTTTTCCTCTTTTTCTCTCATTCTTTTTTTATCTTCTTCTTCTATATGATCTTCACCCATCAAATGATAAAAACCATGTACTACCATATATGATAATTCTCTTTCAAAACTATGACCATATTCTTTTGCTTGTTCTATAACTTTTTCAATAGATATAACAATATCACCTAATACCTCTTCATGAGTTAGATTTTTCAAATTCGCTATTTCGTTTTTTTCAAACATTGGAAATGAAAGAACGTCAGTTGGTTTATCTATATTTCTATACTGCTTATTAATTTTTTGAATATTGTCTGGATTTGTTAGAATTATACTTACATATAAACTAAGATCATTTAATTTTTCAATCCTAAAACATTCATCAATTACTTTATTAACTATTTTCTTATATTCAATATTTTCTTCTATATCTAAAAATTCTATTTCAGCTTTTTCTTCCATACAACCTCTTAAACTTATAACTTTGTAAAAAACCCATTGAGAGTCTTTCTTGAATTTTTTAAATTTTTCATTGCTCCTAATTTTACTAATTTTTGCTTATAAAATTTTCGTAAACTATCATATTTTTCATATTCTAAATTAGTATCATATAATTCTCGTTTTATTGATAAAATTTCTCTTTTTTTACTTGAATTAGTTTTACTATATGAATCCCAAAACTTTTTATAAATTTCTCTTTCTTTACTATTTTCCCAATATACTTTTGTAGATAAAAGTTTAACATTATAATCTTCTATTAGTTTTAATAACATCTGATACGTAGATTCTTTTTTCTCTTCTGATTTAGATTTCATAATTAATAATCTAGTATCTTTTAATAATTTCTTATAGCATTGTTCTGCTGCTACTAAAGGTAAACTATGTGTAAATAGATTTCTACTTAATCCCAATAAAATCATATTTTTTTCTAAAAAATCTTTTTCATCTAATTTTCCTACATCAAAGCGTTCATAATTTTCATATTCTTCTATGATTTTACTATATTTTTCTTCTCCATCCATCTTTAATTTTATTGGTAATATTTTTTTAATATAGTCTTCAAGTGTTTCAAATATTTTTTTATATATTTCTATCTGATTTATTTTAGTAGCCATTAATCCATCTACTAATTTTACAGAATAATTTTTTAGTATTCCTTTATAGATTGAATCACATTTTTGAACATATATAGGAGCATATCTTCTTAAAACTTTTTCTTTTTTTCCTGATGAAATGCTTTCATAATCTAAATCTAATAAAAACTTTTGTTTTCTATATTTATATTCTATATACTCATTTTCTTTTAAATGAACTATTGTATAATAATTTGACAGAGCATCACTCTCAAAGACAGAAGCTGTTCCATTTTTTACTTTTTTGTATATTGAATCCATAATATATTTATCAATTGATTCTAAATACAATGTATAACTTTCTTCATACCTGTTTTTATACTGTTCAATTTTATCTATATCATTAATTTCAGTGGCATTTTTTAACTGTTCAAATGATTTTAACAGTCCACTTCTTTTCATATTAATCATAATACCATTAATTCCAACTCTTGTAGGAATTAGTAGCTTTGTTAATGTTGTAGATACCTTATTAAAAAAAGTTGTATCATTTGAAAGTACTTTTAAACTTCTTTCTACAGCCATATATACCTCATTTCCTCCTTTAATTAACATTTACTTTTGTACCTATCTGCTCTCTAATTATATAAGTAATTTTTACGTTTAATTCATCACCACTATTCGTTATTTCTTCATTTCTATTAATATTTTCCTCTTCAATTTCTGAAATACTGTATTCTTTTTCAAATTCATCTTCAATTTCTTTAACAATCTTAGTTTTTAGTTCTTCTTCAGAATATTTTTTTTCTAGCATTTCTATCTCTTCATTTGTAATTATTTTCATTTCTATTGGAAAATAGTAATTCGAAAAAAATCTTAACTTCATATTTTTATTTATTGTATCATAATTTTTAAATTTTGAAACCCTTTTATTAAAATTTATTTTAAAATTATTTATACACATTTCATATATTTTTTCTTTTTTCCCACTAAATATTGTTTCATTTTGCACAAAACTCTCTTTTTTTTCTTTAATAATAGTATTTTCTCCATAAACATCTGCATCTGCATGAACTGATCTTGTTCCTGTATATGTTCCTTCCATCATCCCTTCAACTAATAAATCTCCTTGATTTACATAATCACCGACATTGACTTTTGCAGTACCGTTTCGAACAATAATTTTATCTATTTGTGCACTTTTATTTGCAACAATATTACATATTTCATTTCTATCTATAATTTCTGGGATTCTTTTAGACTCTTTAATTGAGACAATAGCATTTGTACCTTTTATATTTATTCCAATCCATGCTATATCTTCTCTCTCAATCATTATTAAATTACATACTTTTTGTGTATTAATACTATTTTTTCTAGTTCCTATATTAATACCATATTTATTAATCATATCTATAATCTCAGCTTCTTCAATATTTTCATTTCCCTCAATATCTATATTCCATATAAATCTCGTAAGTACAAAAATTAAAATTGCAATTACACAAATTGCAATTGCAAATATTTTCCTTCTCCTATATTTATTAACAAAAAAGGGAATTCCATTTTTTCTTTCAATTTTAATCTTACATTTTGTTTTTTTAGAAATATGTACTATATCTTTAAAATCACTTTTAAGAACTTTAGCTTTTAAAAGCGAATCATTTTCTAGATGTAAATTTTGAAGGACTATATCTTTACTTTTACACGCATTTATAAATTTTTCAATAAAAAAACCTTCTACACTAATATTTACATATCCTAAAATAAACATTATTATTTTTTGAAATAACATTTTTATCTCCTTTTTTCAAAATCAATATTCTCAATTTTTCCACTAACTAGAATATCATCATCTGTCATCTGATTAAGTTTTAAATTAAAACCATTTATATTAATATTTCCTATCGTAGTACTAATCCTAACAAAAAAATCCTCATACTCTAATATTCCTTTAAAATTTTCAATTAAAATTTCATCAAATCCTGTTACTGTTATTTTTGGAATATTGCTTAAAACCTCTCTTGGAATTTCTAAAAATTTACTAACTTTAATATAATCTCTCATAAAAAAACCTCTCTTTTTATTTATATATTCAATAAAAAGAGAGGTATTCATATTTTAAATATTAAATTTAATGTTTTTACTTATTTTCCTCCAATATTTTTTTTATATCACTATCATTCATAAGCTTTTCGTCAAAGTATTCTGTAACTTTTTCCTTTCCTCTACTTATTGCAGTAATAGCAACATCTTTATCACTTCTTAACCTTAAACTTGCATATTTAACTATAATTGGTTTATTAGAAACAGCAGTTAAGACAACATCTTTGTCATCTCTTAACTCTTTGCTTGCAAAATATAATACTTGACCATCATTTTTGCATGCAGTTAATAATACATCTTTATCTGCCTTCAATCTATCACTTGCATAGCAACAAGTCCAACCGGCTTGATTTGTTGCAGTAAGTAATACATCTTTATCGTCTTTCAAATTATCACTTGCAAATTCAAGTGCACCACCATCAACAGAAACAGCTTTGATAATAATTTCCTTATCATCACGTATTTTTTCATCAGCCCATTCTATTAAATTTGGAAATTTTTCCACTATATTCCAAAAATATTCTCTATTATGTGAATTTTCTCTAGCTTCAATAACATCCTTACTTTCTGCCATTATTCCCCCATATATATTTAAAAAAAGAATTTTGATTTTTTCTCGTATTTTTCTCTAATCTTTTTTCTTTCAAGTTTCTTCTTTTTAATTCTTATATCATTTAACACACTTAACATTAAAAGAATAATACAAGTTATGAAAAAAGCCTTATTTTTAAACAATTGCATAATTTTTCCAAGATGAGGCATAACATATATAACTTTGCCTATAATATTTTCATATTTAACAATATCAGTATCTTCAGCAATATTAGCATCACCTTTAGTAATATATGATTTTTGCATATCAGATAAAATTGTTTTAGAAATTCTATGTGTTACTATTTCTCCATTTTTTTTCTTAAATGTTATAATATTTCCAACTTTATATCTCTCGTTTTCATACCCTTTTTTTACTACAACAATATCATTCTTTTTCAATTTAGGATTCATACTATCTGACTCTACAACATATAAATCAATATTTAAAAAACTAGGAAGTTCATAAGAATTTCCTAGTTCTACTATAATTAAAAATACGCTAAATAATATTATTTGTATTAAGAAAATATATAATAATATGTGTAGAACTTTTTTCATCTTTTGCGTTTTTTTCATTCTAATTGATATATTATCTATATCATATTTCATTTGTCTTCCCCACTATTTCTTTTTAGCTATCATTGGTTTAATTTTCTCCATAAATCTAACATCATCTAAATTAATATTACTTTTTCTTATATTATAGTAATTAACAATTTTTTCAACATCTTGCATAATTGTATCTAAATTTTCTTCTAAATCTTCTTTTTCTAGCTTTATATTTAATATTTTATATCTATTTGAAATAATAGAAGTAATTTCTGGTTCCTCTATTAGTTTTATGTTATTAATCATAACTTTGTATGGCTGATTTATAAATTCAATTAAAGAATCAACTTCTTTAACAACATCAACATCATCATCTGCATGATTCTTACTAACTAATTCATAAAAATAGCTATAATAAGATTCTACTATTTTAAATGCATATTTTATTGAACAATTATCATCAGCAAATTCTGCAATTTTTTCATTAACTTTTTCTTCATCAATTTCTAAATACAATTTTTTTATTTCTTTGATTTGTATATTTGAATTTACTGGGAATTCATAAATTTTATGTTCTATTTTTTTTCTAAATAATTTAAAAAATACATTTTTACTTAATTTTATTAATCTTTTATTTTTCTTATTTTCTTTTATTAAATTTTGTTCTTTTTTATTAAGCTCTTTTAACTTTTTCTTTAATGCATCTTTAAATGAATCTTTATTTGCATATTTAGTTTTAACATCATCAATAATAAATTTATATTTTTTATAGATATTATATTCTTGAAGTGTATTTAGTAATTTTCCAAAATTAATATCAACTTCATCTTGAGCTTCTTTAGATAAATCGTAATAATTTTTAGAATATAATCTATCATATAAAACTTCCATTGACTTATTATTAAAGTCACTAATTCTCCATTCATCATTTATAAATTTTCCCATAATATATTTAGGGTCTTTTCTTTTAAGTTTTATTAATGATTTATTAAGTTCAAAAAATTTTTTTACTATTCCATTTTTATCTAATTGGGCCTCTTCAAAAGTCTCCTCATTTCTCTCATCTAATTCTTTTTCAAATCTTTTTGAATTACTATTATATAAATATCTCATGTTAAGCTCTATATGTGTAACAAAATCAGGACATTTCCAATAAATTTCTTCAAAAAGCTTTTTAAGTTTATCAGAATCAAACTTACCAGAATTATATTCTTCTAAAAATAATTTCATATATGTGTTTATAAATGAACTATAATTAAAATCATCTGCAGTAAGAACTATACCATATTCTTTAAATATATCTAAAAAAAGTTTGATATTATCATTTACTAAATTTAAATCTCCTTCAAAAAAGCAACCTAAGCTATGATTTATTCTATCAAATCCAAGTTTTTCATATGGAGTATTTAGTTCATTAAATAATTCGATATCACCAATTTTAGAAATTTCTTCTTCTAATTCAAATACCTTAGGATTTTCCTCAGTTGAAATAATCCTATCATACCTTTTAACAATTTCTTCCCATATAATATCTTTAATTTTAAATGCTTTTTCTTCTAATTCTTCAACACTTTCAAGATATTTACTTTTATTTTTCTTAGTATTAACAGGCATAGTACTTAAAACTTCTTTATTATTTGAGATATACTTTTCAAGTTCATCTAATATATCTATCATTTTTCCTCTGTACCCTTCTCTTTTTTCTCTTTATCTAAAAAAGCTATATAATCTTCTATATCTTTATATAGTTTTAAAAGATTTTCATTACTCATTCTTGTTAATTCAATTTTTTTATCCATTGTACAAAAATCCTTTCAAGAATCCTTTATATCAATATTATATATTAATTAAAAAATCAAGTCTATAATTTTTAAAAAATGTAACACAAAAGTAATAAGTAATTGTTACTATTCAAAGCTTAATATATTTTATAAAGTCTAGTTATTATTAAATTTTGAAAAATAATGCGCCTTGAAAGTAATTTTTGTTTGAAAAATCTTTATTAATTTTATGGAAATAGTTCGAGCTT
>DJXP01000024.1:0-15899 GCA_002449785.1 Clostridiales bacterium UBA7001 | reverse complement strand
GAACTAGCATTTTTTTGAAAAAATTTAAAATAACTAGACTTTATTATATATTATCTTCTTAGTATAGTAACAATATTTTACTTAATTATAATATATGAGAATGTCTCTCCAATAGGCTCATAATCTGTTTTATCTAATATTCTTCCTGTTGGTTCATATTGTTCTGTCTCTTCATTATAAACATATTCCGGTTCTTGATATTCTGTTTTATCATAAAGTGTAAATACTACTTTGTATGTTCCAGTAACTAAATTTTCTTTTAATGTATAATCTAAGTTAAAATCAACAGCCACTGTATCATCTTCTACGGTATCCTCAATTGTTTGAGTATTTATTGCTTCATATTCATTAGGATGCTCATTCCCCCATAAATCAATTAGATTTTCTGATACATAATCTTCCAAATCAACCTGACTATATGTCAAATCATACTCATGCTCATAATCTCTTCTATATAGTTTTACAGAAATATAAGGATTTGCAAGTCCTGACAGATAACTAAGCTTTATATTTAAAGTATTATTTTCATCTGATATATAACCAGTTTCTCTTTCTAAAGTATGACCTGTCTTTTTATCTATTATAACTTGCTCTTCTGGTAACTCTGAATCTAATCCATAAATATCATTTAATATAACTAAATCGACAGTATCCGAGTCTGATGCATTTATACCAAAATATATACCATCAGCTGAGCCAAAACTTTCTATTAAGAAATAATATGAACCAGATTCCAATGTACTATTATCTGTATTAAATATTATAGATGAAGCTGCATTAGAAACTTTTTCTGCAACCTTTATTCTAGTAGTTCCATCTGTTCTTGGATAATAGCTTACGCCATCTAATTCAAAATATGTACCAAGAAGGCTTGAGCCATTTATAACTTCACCTGTTTGTTTATCAAATAATGTTATTTTAACACCAAGTTTCTTATCAAAATATTGTGTATCATGAACCCTTACAGAGTCTATAATTGTTACTTCATAATTTGTATTAATATCTAAAGTAACATTTTTATTTCCTAAATATATTCTAGGTTTATTTATACTTGCATCTATTTTAATTTTTGAAGCTGTATTAAATAAACCAAATTTTATTGAATCTACTTGCAGACTTAAAAGACTACATAATATTTCTTCTCTACTATCAACAGTTGCTTTCAAATAAATTCTAATGTGCTGATCTTTAGCTACTAATAATTGACTTGCACTCAGTCCATTAAATTTTGCTGATTCAAAATTAACAATAAATATAAAACTCTCATATTCGTAGTCAATTGAATCAATATAATAGTCATCTTTTTTTGCATTTTCATCAAATGGTTCATTAGTACTACCCATTGCTAAAAAGTCTGAGAATCTATATTCTCTCTTCAAATTTGCAACATCCTGAGCTGTAACTGTGTAATAATAGTAACTTGGATGACTATTATCATGTCTATCTATCATTGTTATAGTAGTTTGTTCAGGAAATACATAATCAGAATATATTACTCTATAAGATGTATCGTAAAATCTTTGTATACTTTCTACTTGACTAAAATTAGATTGAGCCAGTTCAAAAAATGCTGAGAAACTACTATTAGTTGTAATATTAGTTTCTGTTGATGTAAATAGCTCATACTGTGTACCTGGGGTTATTGCACCATTGTATCCTAAAGAATTATCGTCATCTGTTCTTAAAAGTAAAGTAATAATAACAGTTGCTCTTTTTCTATTTATAGCATCTTTCCAATATTCAAAATCAAAAGTAATTGTATAATATCCTAAATCTCTTTTTAAAGAAATATTATTAGAGTGATACAAGTAAAAACTAAGCGATGGAGTTATAGTAGAGTTCTCACTTTTATATTCTATTGTACCATTATACGACGAAGCACCTGTATCATCACCATAAAAATCTGTAGATCCTGTCATACTCCAACCAGTTGTACCAGTTTTCATTGTTAACCCAAAATTATTATTTGCTTCATCTTGGTCTAAATTAACATTTGGTATAGTATTTTTATCTATTAATTGTACTCCAGGGAATAATTCCGCATCCACACTATGAAGTCTCATTTTTGCATTTGGTTTAGAAAGTCCTAGTAAGAATAATTCTTCTGTACCTAATGTAGAGAATTTTGATGCTGTAAGTGTTAAATTAAATGGATATACTTCTTCTTCTGGTCCTGCGTACCACATATAATAAATATCATCTTCAGGAGTAGGTGTAATATAGTCTGTATATGATGTCGCTAAATAAGTATCTTCAGTAATATTAGTCGCATTGGCAATAGACCCATCCAAAAGCTCAAAATTTGTATAAAAACCATCTACTGTAATATCTTGTTCTTCAACAACTACACCCAATTCATTTTTCAATGAATAATGCATACCAATAACATATGATCTAACATAATCTCTATCTGCAAAATTTATATTTCCACCAACAGTGTAGTCTTTATCATACATACCTGTAAAAATTCCAGCAAGTTCATTTCCTGGTTCGTCATCATTAACTGTTTCAGCCTCACTATTTTTATATATTCCAAAGAAAGTCATTCCTCTAACTCTTCCATATGATGATAACTCTTCTGAAGGAGATATATTTAAGTTGTTTCCAGAATACATATATATTCTATTATCAACATTTCTAGAAATAATCCTTCCGTTTTCTCTATCTATTTCTACAGAAGCATATTCTTCTTCACCATCATCACCTACTAAACTATAAAAACTGCCAAGTTTATTTGCACCATTTCTTAAATATAATGTAGAACCATTCTTTATTTTTAATGCATCTATTCTATTAAATGAGTAATATACATCACCAAGCCAGTTAGTACTATCTGTAGTACCACTAATCCATAATGCAGAATTATCTAATAAAACTGTACTAGCCCTTTGAATTGATATCATTTTTTTAGGATTATCTATGTTTCCATAGTTTCTTATATTTACAACACCATTATTATCTTCTGCAGGGAAAATTTTAGCTCCACCAACATTTTGAGGTATTGCAGCTCTTGAAGCATGTCCTGAACCAAATATACTATTTCCAATGTTCAATGTCTCTCCACCAGCATTATATCCTGTACCATCAATATTTATTAAGATGTCACCCTCAACACTAACAGTATCATAATTGTAATTAGTACTGGTTAAATCCATTTGTTCACCACCACCATAGATGGTTCCTTTAATATCTATTTTATTTTTAACATATTCTTTATCTTCACCGTAATAATCATTTATTGCTTTAGTTCCAACATTTACAACAGTATTACCATATATAACAGAAGAATTTGCACCTCCATAAGCATTTTCACCTATTGTAGCACCAGATATATCAACAATTGAAGTAACTGTTCCCCATTCAATACCTGTAGCAGCAGCATTACCACCGCCAAATATACTCTTTCCTATATTAGTTGCACCTTCAGCTATAATATGTGTACTTCCTTTTACAGTAGCATTTTCTCCATTACCAGCAGCATAGCTACTACCATCAATAGTACTATTAGTTATTCTTACTTCTGTGTTTCCAGTAACAGAACCATTATCTCCTCCACCATAAATATCTAAACTAATGTGACTATCTGTGAAACTAGCATTTGTATTTTCTTGAACATTTGCTGTAATACCTCTTCCACCTGCAAATGCATACCCTGTAATTTCACTATTATTTCTTATTATAAGTTCTGTATTTCCTTGTACTTGTCCTGGTATTGAAGAAGCAGATGGAGTTGTAGCACCATTACCTCCAGCATATACATTTGAATTTATATTAGAATTATCTATAATAACTTTAGTATCATTTATAACTTCTCCTTGATCTCCACCACCATATACATAATTAGATGTTGAAGAATTTTGAACAATTACATTAGCAGATCCTACATTTGCAGATTCACCGCCACCAAACACATTATTTGTAACAGTTCCACCATCTATAACAACGTATGTAGTGCCTGTAACTTCTCCTTTATTTCCACCACCATATACTGTATTTGATATTGTTACTTGATTTATATTGACATTTGTATTTGTTCCGACATTTCCTTGATTTCCTCCACCATATACTAATGGTACAGCACTACTTTCTTCAATTGTAACATAAGCACTTCCATCAACAGCAGCTTTGTTTCCACCACCATATACTGTATTATTAACATTGGAATTTTGAACAAGTACTAAAGTATTTCCAGAAACTTTACCTGCATCTCCTCCACCATATACATTAGCTGTTATTGTTGTCTTTGAAGTTTCTCCATTTATGTGAACAGAAGTGTTTTCACCAACAGTAGCCTTTGTTCCTTCTCCGCCTCCATATACATTAGTTGCAGAAGAATCTTCAATATACACATCAGTACCTTTTGAAACTTCGGCAGAGCATCCGCCACCATATATCACTGTTGCAGTAGATGATAATATGTCTACATCAGTATTACCTGAAACAGCCCCATTATTTCCACCACCATATACATTTTGAACAGATGAAGATAATATATTTGTATTTGCATCTCCACCAACTGTAGCATTATTACCTCCGCCATATACTGTTCCTCGAACTGTACTAGAAGTAATATCAACATTTGTATTTCCTGTAACAGGTCCACTATCTCCACCACCGAAAACATTTCCAGTAACTGTGGTACTTCCTTTTATTTCTACATTAGTATCTTCACTAATACTTGTACTTGGACCATATCCACCACCGTAAACATTTCCAATAGTAGCTCCATTATCACAGTATACAAATGTTTCAGTTAAACTACCTGACGTATTAGAACCACCATAAATGTTTGAAACTGTTGCACCATTTGCATAAATACCTCTTGGAGTTTGATCTACTGTTCCTAAAATTCCAGCACTATTTCCACCATTAAATGCATTAGTAACATTTGCATGTTCATACATATATACATTTACACTATCTGTTATATTTGTTATATTTGCTTCATTTCCACCACCATATACTTCATTTACAGTAGTATTTGAGGTTTCACCAATTTTTACTAATACATTACCTTCAATTGTACCATTAACATTAGAACCGCCAAAAACTTTAGCAGAACTATATGTTCCACCATCAACTTCAACAGTAGTACCACCACCATTTACAGCCGGAGTATTTGTATTTCCTTTACCACCGCCATAGATATTTCCACTTAATGTAATTGTATTTGTATCAGACTGTGTATCTTTAATAACAACTTTAGAATCATTGCTTACTTTTCCTAATGCACTACCACCATATATATTACCATATATTTTTACATTATTATTTTTATCTGAAATATTAACTTCAGTTTTACCAGAAACAATTGTTGGCTGACCTTGTCCTCCACCAAAAACTCTATCTGCACTTGTACCTTCTGCTCCAATAGTTCCACCAGATATATTAATATCAACTTTACCTGTTACAGTTCCTTTAGTATTAGAACCACCATACATTGCATTATTAATAGTTCCATCTTCCATATTAATCTTAACAGCACCATTTATATTATTTTGATTTGAACCACCATATACGTCTTTTTCTACTTTTCCACCTAATACATCTATTATTACTTCTAAATCTTCTCCTACTCCTTCTGGAGGTGGAACATCCTGTGTTTGTAGCAGATAAAATGTAGTTGCATTATTAATATTATTATTTGTCCCAAATGCGCCATTATTATATCTTAAATAATATCTAGTTCCATTATTAGATTCTGAATATAGTACTACTCCATCATTTCTTTGTTGAATATAAAAAATAGTAGCCCTATCATAACGAGTTGAAATATTTGTATTACTAGATCTATAAATATAGTCTTCACCACATCTTATTATATATCCATCATCATTAGGTACTAAAGTCCACATCTGATCGTCTTCTGGATAACTTCTAGTAGATATTGTTGACCTTGTTAGACGGCGTGAGTCTCCTGCAGATGTGATTGTATATGAATTATTAGTTGTTCCAAATGCTATTAAATAATCTTGATTTGCTTGATAATTAGATGATTTATTAATAAACTCAATAATGTCATAATCAAATGACGTCTGAGCTGTTTTAGGCCCTACAACTCCGTAATTTCCACCACCATATACTGTATTTTTTATAGTAGCATTTCCATCTATAATAATATGTGATGTCAAAACTTTTCCCGCAGAAGTAGCAGTTGAATTACCATTACCTGCACCTAAAACACATCCAGCACTTACTTCATATAGAGTGTTTCCTTCTTCAGAACCTACAATTGCATTTCCACCGACATAAACTAAAGTATTTCCTTGTAATTCACCATTTTGTCCCTCATCATTTGAAGACTTAAATCCATTTGAACCACCACTAACACTATATCCTATTGTGCCATCAGTAATTTGTATAATTCTATCTCCATATGTAGTTGAACGTCCAGCTCCACCAACAATATTTAGTATTTTTCCACCCTTTACATAAATATTAGTTTTATGAGTGGTACCACTTGTAGTTGAAAGTCCACCAACTATGTTTGCAATTTGGCCACCTTCTATAATTAAAAATCTGTCACCTCTATCTTCACCAGAATAACCGTGTCCACCTAAATATATTCCTGCATAAGCTTTGTCATCATCATTTGCATCATAATTAAATCCGCCCATTCCAATTTGTCCACTTTTTACTATCATTGTGTATAATGGAATACTTGAATCTAAGGCTGTAACAACTTCTTCACGAGTTCTAGAAGAAAGTTTAGTAAATATAAATAAGTTTTGATTTCTTTCATTTTCAGCTTTAGTTGTATCTTTTATTCTATCATAGTCACATCCAAATACACCTGTTGCATTTGTACTATATGCACTCATATATCTCGCAGCATTTCCAAGCTGAATATTACTATATTTTCCAGATTCTACAACTAACTTATATGCTCTAGTATTATTAACATCTGATCTACCACCTTGAACCTGTGTAAATGTTGCTCTATCAGCATTAGTAGCAGTTGGCACCATTCCACGTCCAATTCTTAAATTAAAACAACTTCCTTTGATATATGTTCCTAAATCACCTAAACCATCTTTATAGTTTTCTAAAGTTACAAGTTGTCCAAACCAATTATACGTACTTTCATCTGTATAGTTATTATAATCAGCCGGGCCTGTAATATTAACAAAATCAAGTTGCATATCTTTATTTATACTAACAGAAGCATTAACATTAAGTGTTGCACCATCAGCTCTATAATCATGACCATTATATAAACTTGTAATTGTATAAGCATATGTATTTGAAGTATTTATTGCAGTAAGTGTACCACCAGAAATTACAATAATGTTTAATTCTCTATTAGATGCATTTGTTGCATTTTTATAATTATTACCTAATAATCTATTTATTCCAGTCCAACTTCTAACAGGAGTAGAAATTGTACCAGTATTATTATCATTACTTCCAGTTGCACTAGAATTTACAAATATAATATTTGCTTCTTTCCAATTTGGATATAAATTAATAGTTGCTTTTTTATTAGTAGTTCCTGCTGTTAATGTTTGTACTTTTGTCGAATTATTTGTTGTTATTGTATAAGTTTCATTAGATTTCCAACCATCAAATCCAAAGTCTTCTGGTCTATCCATATATGGATTATCTATAAGCTCAAATTTAACATTTCCAGATGTATCCATTGGAACACAAATACTATATGTAAATAATGTTTGTCTTTCATCTGATTCAGCAGAAATATATCCAGTTAAAATTCTATCCTTAGAAACAAGTGAAAAATTACTTACATTATTAATGTTTACACTTCCAACTGTTGTTGTATTATCAGCTAAATTAAATTGCAATCTAATTGTAGTTTGGTATTGGTTTACACTGTTTTTAGTCCATCTTGAAAAATCGTTCTCAGAAAGTGTAAGCTTTCCACTTGTATATGTAGGAGCAACACTAAATCTATTAGAATTATCTGCTTGAATCCTATCTGTTCTAATTGAATTCGGCATATTAAATGACATCGTCAATGCTTTATTTGTATCAAAATATTTTCCAACAGGTGAATTAACTATTATTGTTACATCATAAGTTACATAATAATAATCATATACAGTGTATCTATCTCCATTATTAGGATTTGTTTCCTGATGTGTTGAATAATTCGGATTTCCATATGCATTTGCTGACCAATTACATGTTGTAATTGTCATATCATCTGGTTCATTTAAATTTTTAGAATAGTCATAACTATAATAATTTACTGTAACTTCAGCTAGAGTATCATCATTATATTTATTAGAATTTACTCCTGAAATATCATCAGTAAAATTTTTACCAATATAATAATTATAGTCATTATCATAATTATTAGCTGTAACCTGAGTTGGTGTATAAACATCTACTTTTACAACAGCATATGTTGAAAATTGATTTGCTATGCACTCAATTGTATCTTCAGTTTTATTAGCTACTGCAATTCTTTCAAAAATTATTTCATTATTTTCTTCATTTTCTATAATGTGAACTATACCAATAGAGTTACCCATAAGATTATTTGTAAAATCTCTTTCAGATGTAATTGAAACATTAACATCTTGATAATAATCTACTGGCTGATATTCATCTTTTCCATTTACGATTTTAATATCATATGCAACTAATACACTCGAATTTGGTAGTTCTTCAACATCTGCCTTTAATTCTTCAATTTTGCTATTATCTTCTTTTTTCACTTCAAGATAATAATCTAATGGAATAAATCCAGTTACTTTAATAATATCTGACTCATTATTTGCTAGTATTTCTTGTTTATACAAAGATAAACCTTTTACTTCTAATTTTTGAAAATCAACATTTATGGTAAAGCTATCAATTTTCTCACCAGAATTAGATATATAAATTTTATCTCCAGATTTATATGCTTTATCTATATATTGGGCTTCATTAGTTTCATCTTCAATTTTCTCTTCAATAACTTCTACATTTGAATTTTCACCCTTTTCACTAACAGGTGTCGTACTTGCCACAACAGCCTCATCGTTTTCAATTTCCTCTATACTTATTTCATTAGAATTATCAGTAATTATATTTTGCTCAGAAATTGCCTTATCAAATAATGACTCTTCAATAACAGTATTTTCAACATTTTGAGTTTCATTATCTGTTATAAGATTATTTTCACTGTCTTCAATAACAGAATTTGTAACATTATTATCTAATTGTTCATTATTATCAATATTATTTGAATCAACAATATTGCTAGTTAGTGTATTATTAATTGTATTATTTTGAGTATTAGTATTTATAGTATTATTTTGAGTATTAGTATTTATAGTATTACTTTGAGTATTAGTATTTTCAGAATTAGTATTAATAACATTATTAGTAGTATTATTAGTATTTGTTATATTATTAACAGCACTATTAGTACTAGAATCATCTGGTTCTGAAGTATTTACAGTATTAGAGAGTGAATTTTCATCAACTTTTAAGAAATTTTCTTCTTTAACATAATATTTATCAATATAAAATCCTGATATTTTTTCAGGTAAAACTATATATTGACCATTCTCATCTTCAAAAACCTCTAGGTCTTCTGTAACAGATTTGTTAGAATCATATTCAATAGCAGTAACTGGTATTTTATTAACTATTTCAGATTTTGTTAAAAGATTAAATCTATATATAATAATTAACGCAATAAGTATTACTATGAAAATTACAACATTTTTTATCATACTTCTAGTTATTTTTTTACTTTCTCTTCTTCTAGACATCCTAATACTCCCATTTTCATCTAATATTTTACAATCATATTCTACCATAGAGCTTATGATTTTTAAAGCTTTTTTTATTTTTGTAACATAAATGAAAAAATAGGACAAGGGAGCCTCTCTATTGTCCTATTTTTTATTTAATTATTTATATTAAAATACCTAATATATTATTTTTATAAAATAAAAGCGTCTTTGAAAGAAATTTTTTATAGTAAAATATTAATAAAAAAGTGGTAGGGAATCTCAAGCATAAGACTTGAGGGCGCTACCACTTTTTTTATTTAGATTTTCATAAAAAATTTGCTTGAACAAGCTTATTTTATAAAAATAATATATTAGGTATTTTTAATAAAAAAAAGAAAAGGACAAGAGAGACTCCCTTGTCCTAAATATATTATTCGTTTATAGCATCTAAGCTAAATTTCAAATCATATCTTAAATAAGTACCAGATGCACTGTTTTCACAGTCAACATCTTGACCTTCAACCCATAAATAAGCTCTAAATTTAGTTATACCATGAACTAAATCAGAAGTGAATTTAAAGTTAGGTACTTGATTTTTAGTTGTTGTTAATACTTGGTTTGTTCCACTATCTGCTGTTGCAGGAGAAGTACTAGCTTGCGCTATTGTAACAACACTTACTTCATTATCAGTTGCAGCTTTTGAACCAACTATTGCATCACCTAATTGTTTTTTAGTAAATGTACCATTTAATGCATCATATCTTAATCTACCATTTCCATTAGATGCATCAATTGATGTTCCAATAATATCTGGCCATGTTCTAGTAGTACCAGCAGCATCAACAGTTGCCCATAAGTTATTATAATTGTTTACACCATAAGCGTTATGAACATTTACATTAGGCTCCCAAGCTGTAACAGTACCACCTTGAGTACTTAATGATGTTACATCTCCTGGAAGAGCACCTGTATTTGAATTAAATCCAGCTGTTTGTGAACCTCTAATTAAAGCAACACGAGATGCTTCACTTAATCCTTTATCTGTACCAGTTGCACCAGTTCCATCATTTTCTGAGTTATCAACAACTTTACCAGACCAATATAATGGATTATCTTGTGAATCTAATCTTAACCAAAAATCAAATGCAACATAATATCCTTTAGCATATTCATTTGCAGCTAAATCAGCATCTGTAATTGTACTTGAGCTTATATCTTCTTGTAATGTTGAAGTTAATTGGAAATCACCTGTTGTTAAGTCAGTTTCAACTCTACCATAATACATAGTTAAACGTCCATTTGAATCTACAGCAATTGGAGAAGATACTGGAGACATAAGTTCAGGCATCTGATTTACTATACTACTTACATTTTTATCTGCAGTAATTAAATCATCCTTTGTAATAACTGTTTTCCAGTCTGTACCATTTGCAGAAATCTGCAAACCACCTTGTGTTGCAACGTTTACATCAATAGTATCAATTCTTACTGTTCTGTTTGCTGTAAACCATGCATAAGTAGACATTACTAATAACACTGCTGTTAATAAAAGTAAAATTAGCAGATTATTAAGTCTTTTCTTACTAGCTTTTGTTCTTTTTTTCATTTTTTTCCTCCTATATTAATCAATATGTTCTTCTGTAATTTCCATATGCATTTTCAATTCGCCACCTAAAAGTGCATTTGTACAATCAGGATCATCACCTTCAATAAAAATAACGATTGTGAACCTGTCAATATCACCTGGGGCAAAATCTTCTCTGCATTCAAGCATTACAGTATCGTCATCATAAAAAGCTTTAGTGCCTTCTTCTGGTTCCTCTGTAAATCCATTTAGCTTAGCATAAACGGTTTGTTCCCCATTAAGATATACCATAACTCTAATAGCTTCATCAACATTTAATATAACATCATCCATTAATATTGAATACCAATAATTAACATGTTCTTTTCCTTCATTTTCAATATAATAAGTATATGCTATATAGTTTGTTCCGTTATGTGCACCATCTGCTTCAGTATCTATATTCTCAGGGAGCCATTTAATTGAGATGTTGTCCATAACATCAAGCCTTGAAGCTTCTAACCTTCTCGACACTACTTTTTCAGCTAAATTATCATATATTACTATTCCTTTATCCCAACTTAAATTCTTATCAAGTATAACAGTAAAATGTCCAGCTTCATAAATCATTAATAAAATAAAATATAGTAATATAAGAAAAAGTAGCAAAATAAGCAGTGCAAGTCTAATTATTTTGATTCTAAAATCACGCTTCATTAGCTTTCTAGAGGTGTTGTTGAAATCCAGTTTAGTCATTTTATATTTTTTTCACCTCCCACAAGACTAGCTATTTAGATTAGACATACATATTGAATTTTGCATATTTCTCTAATTACCTATAATTTTAGCATAACATTATTCTACACTCAATTACAATATTTTTACATTTTGTTTTCATATTTGTTACATATTTTTGCCATAATTGACTATATTTTTAGCCTATGATAAAATTTAAGTATAATAATTAATAAGGGAAGTTTATGTATGAAAAATAAAAAATTTATTAAATCAATGCTTCTAATTATTATAATTAGTCTATTATTTATAATTATTAGAACAACATATTCAAAATATGTTTCTTCACAAGATGATTCAGCAAAATTAGGTATTTCTAAATGGAATCTTTTAATAAATGATCAAAATATTATTAATAACTCAAATTTTACAGAAACACTTGAAATAGTACTTGATGAAAATGAAAATATTGCTCAAAATGTGATTGTCCCTACTTCTACTGGACATTTCGATATTGTATTAGAATCAACAGGCACTGAAAAAGAATTTGAATATGTTATAAACTTTGTTGATGAGAATTCTGATCTTCCAGATTTTAAAATATCATCATATACTTTAAATGATGGTACACCAATTGAAATTGCAGATGGACAGACTGAAATAACTGGAACAGTTTCACCTCCAGTCGATGATGATGGCGCATTTACAGGTGAAGAAGTAAAAAATAGTTTTCATTTCAATATTGTATGGTATGATGAAGATGATAATGTTTTAGATAATTATGCTGATGTTGCAGTTTCCAAAAAAGATGAAGCTATAGCCAAAATTCCGATTGAAATTACTATTTCACAAGTTAATGATTAAAACATAAAATATATTTTATATTTAAAAAAATGACCACTTTAACTTATTTTAAGTGGTCATTTTTTTATTAAAATTTTATAATACACTGTTAAATATCTTGTACAACTTCCAATCTCATTGTTACTTCAATTGCATACTCATCTACATCATATGTATAATTATAAGATTTTTCTCCCCAATATGTATCTATTTCATCATTTGCATTTATTTCATCTTCTGTATCTCCTGTTTCATATGGCCAAACAACTTTAAATAAAACATTTACTGTATCACCAATATCAACATCAACTTCTGTTCCGGTCTGTATATTCTGTACCATTTATATATATACTAATTTTAAAAGGATAATCTGATGTAATTTTACTTAGTAAATCCGAAGTTGTATATGTTGCTGTATCCCCATGCTCATCTGTATATTCTTCACCAATTTCATATAATTCATCAAAAATTTTAAATGATTGAATTGCACATTTTAATTTTCCATCTGTTTCACCATTGTTAGTAATAGTAATTGTCTGCTCTGCATCACTCATACCAGGGTAAATTTTATCAACATAAAAATTAAATGATTCATCAATTACGTTATCTGAAAATTCTATATCCCAATTCTTTATGTGCATAGATAAGCTAGCACTAACTGTAGAAATGTATATAAACCATGCATAAGTATTTACTATTAAGGTAATTAATAATAATAAAACTGTTCTAACTGTTATTCCTTTTTTTAATCTAGTAAATAAACTTTTCTTGTTTTTTCTTTTTTTTGGTTTAGCAGTATTTTTTTTAAGAGTTTCAGTTTTTGAGATATTAAGTTCATTTTCAATAGCTTGATAAAGTAATTCATTTTTTAATTCTTCATCTAAACTAATATCAAACTCTTTATTTCTCATATATACTCCTTTCTACAATTTTAAAACATAAATTATTCATCATCATCGTCTTCATCATCTTCGTCTTCATATTCATCATCATCTTCTTCATCATCATCTTTTGATTTGGAAGAAATTGAATCTTTCATTTGAAGAAACACCAAAAGTCCGATTGGAATAAAAACTAAAATATAAAATGCAGTTAAATTATTCATAAGTTTAGAGAGGATACTTATAATAAAACATTTATAAATTACTTTTCCATAAATTTGATCAGCTTTGATCACTGGATCTTCAATATCATTGGCATCTCCTTTAGTATGAAAAATTTTACCTTCATCAGTTTCTTCTATATTAATAATTCTATGTGTTACAACTTTACCAGCAAAATCACCTTCTTTTCCAAGATATGTAATTGGATCATTTACTTTTAATTCATTTGTATCAATTTCTTTTACAATAATTATATCTCCAACTTTATAAGTTGGAACCATACTACCAGTTGCCACATTAAATACTCTAAAACCACCAATACCTTTTTGATTATTAGAAAATCTTTGAAATCCTACTACTAAAATTAAAAAAATCAGTAATATAACACAAATTATTTTTATTACAGTACTTATAATCTCGAAAATTCCTGCCTTTTCTTCTTCCATTTTTTCTTTCCTCTCTATAACTTCTTTTCACCTTCTGTAACATGAGCTACATATTTACTAATATGTTTTTTGAAAATATCTTGTATTTGTTTGTTTGTGACTTGTTTTTTATATTTTACAACTATATATTGTTTACTAACTAAATTTTTAAGTTGCTCTTCTGATACACTTTCATTTACATCTATTATTTTTTCTACAATATTAGCTATTAATCTTTCAATTATTTCTTTACTATGTCTTTCTTTTATTTCTGGATTTTCTACACATTGTAAAATTAAATAATCTAAAAGAAAAGTTTCATCCATATATTTTTTGGACTTTCCTTTTTCATTATATTCTTTTTTATTTACATCAACATCACCTTTAGTCCTTCTATCCATTTCATTTATAATATAATCCCAAAGTTTAGCTGCATACTGAAAATTAACATTTTTTAATATAACGTTATTTTTCTTAAGTGGTGGTGAAATTGGAATTACTTTTCCTTGAACCAATGATTGGTATGTTGGTGTTAGAGTTAATGCAGTAACATTTTTTTCCAATGTAGAAATTCTATTCATATTATTTTTAAATTCTTCTTCTTTTCCAGAGCTTTCAGTTGTTGATGATATAACAAGGCTCATATCAACTCTATTTTTACCATTATATGAATTCCCATTATAATCAATTTTTTTGTATTCTTGTGCTGTTACGTTCTTACCTTTAAGAATTTTATTTTTTTCTTTTCTAATTACCATAAGCATTCTTTGAATTAAAGTATAAATAAATCTATTTTCATATGTATTAAATGTTTCTTCCTTAAAAACGTTAAGAAGTTTACCAGGTTGAACATCACCATTTTCATCTATATCATCTATAAAGCTTGCATTTTTTGATAAATGCTTAATACTCTCTACTGTAACTTTTTTTATTTTTTCAATTTTTACAACTTCTTCTTCATTTATTATTAGTCTTGTTGGAGAACGTAAAATATTTTCTAAATATGGCAAAGTATCTTCCATTTTTTCTATCCATAAAATTTCATCTTTGGGCTTATTTGTTTCTATTTTTACATTCATTTTTGAAGAAACTTTAGTATTAAAACTATTTACTTTTTTATTATCAGCATCTAAATATAATTCAAATATATTTAATATATTATCCACTTTTTTCCCTTTCAAATATAATAGTTTGCCTTAATTCATTTATCCTAATTTCTTTAATCTTAGAACATATTCAATACATTCTTTCATTTTACCTTTTCCAAATGTTTTATCTAGGAAAACAACAAATCCATCAATTTCATCTTTAATATATGCAATATTTAACTGCTCAAATTTCCTTAATATTTTTTTAGCAATAAAATAATCTATTCCATCAATTTCATCACCACCACATGCAACAAAAGCTGAAACAAATTTTCCTAAGTGTGTAACAATACGGTTACCAAAAGCAACTCTAAAGTGTTGAATTACATAATCATCCATTGCAGTTATCTTTTTCCAATTTTCATCTGATACAGCATGTTCTTCTCTTGCTT
>DJXP01000056.1 GCA_002449785.1 Clostridiales bacterium UBA7001 | reverse complement strand
TTAAATCCATTTTTACTTCCTCTATAATATTTTAAATATCTATTGTTCATTAAATATTATATTATCTATAAACTCATTTAATGAGTTTCCCCATCCTGTATGTACAATCTTATAAGCTTTTTTATCTTCATATAGTAATGATAAGTAATTTTCATTTAATACATTATTTATTATTAATAAATCTTTATTTTTATTATATTCAACTTTTGTTAAAACAAATGTTGCTGTTCCATAAGTAATACTATTTCCATTAAAAATATTTTTAATAATATAAATCTCTTTTTTAGGTAAATAAAATAATATATATCCATTATCTAATATTGCTTGAGAATACTCATTATCTATATTAGATATTTTTTCCCATATGTTTCTATTATCTTTAATATCTAGATTTTTTAAATTATTATTTATATTATGCTCATCATCTTTATTATTAGAATCAAATATATTAGTTAATAATTCTCCTCTTATTTCACTTTTTTCATTTGAAGAAAATAAACTAAACACCAATGCTATTTTTCTAGGAATATCTGTATTATTATTTAATATAAATTTTTTTATCATGTCTTCTGAAATAATATTTTCTTCATATAATTTTTTTATATCACTAATACTTATTTTATCATCCATAAATAAGCTTGCAGTAGGCTTATTTTTCATACACTCTTCAAAATTTTTTTTAGTAATAATATTAAAATCATACAGTTGCTTTATTTTAAATATATCTAATAAATTTTTTACTTGATCTAACAGGTCAAATCCTATTTTATTTTTTTCATCATCACTTTTTCCATCCAATATAAGTGCAATATATAAATCTTTATATTTGTTAAATATACTAATTTTATTTTCATCTAAAAAAACTGTCATTAAATCAAAATTTGATATAGCATTTTCCAAAATACTATTTTTAAAAGAATTTCGTTTTATAAATTTAATAGTATTTATAGAAATATTTCCTTCTAAATATTTGTTAACTATAAACTCATTATTAATAATATCTAAATCATATAATTTACAAATAGTATAATCATTTAAAGTGCACTCATCATATATTTTTAAAATTTCTTCTTTACTCAAATATTCATTAGTATACAAAAATTCTAAAATTTTTTCATTCATTATTAGTTCTGCAAGCTCATTAATATTATAAGAAAATGAATTTTTAAATGTTTCTTTATCAATCATTTCAATAGGTATTTCTCCAGAAATAACTTTTTTAGATAAGTCATTTATTTGGTCCATACTATAATACTTTCCATTGATAAAACATCTTTTTAAAGCATTTACTAATGACTTTACTGATTGAAAACCGACTATATCATTGTTTAATTTTATAGATATTGAATCAAATTTATTCTCTATTATAGATTCAACTTTATTTGTAAAATCTAAAAGTTCAAACATTCCAACATTTGAATATTCACTTTGTTCAGTATAATTCTTATAATAATTATAATTAGCAATAATTAGCATTTTATCTATATCGAAATAGCTTAAATACTTCATGATAATGTTTTCAAAAAATTCATTTTTATCTTTATTAGATGATTTAAACTGATTTTCATATTTTTTAGATAATAGGTTTCCTAAATTAGAATACTTACAAAAATCAATTATGTTTTTAAATTCCAAATGTTTTATTACATTTTTCAATCCTAATTGTTCTTGTATTTTTTGAATTTTAATAAAGTTATTGTCATAACCATCTTTTAATAAGTCTTTGTTTCCAAATAATTCCTGAGAACTATCTATTATAAGATCACCATTTTTGGAATTAATAGCAATATCAACTACATCTATTTCTTTTAGCAAATTATTACAATAATTAACTGTTGCAATCGTTGGTCTAATAGTATCTGTTGAATAATATACATGAGGATAATAATTTGTATGTAGAATTTCAGATTCTTTTGAAGCTTTATAATCTTTTTCTAGGTATCTTCCAACATGAAATAAGTATAATTCGGTATCAAAAATATCTTTATTATTTTTAATAGTTTCTAATGATTTATTAAAATCTATTCCTATATATTTTTTTAGTTCTGTCTCAAACCTAGAAACTTTATCAAAATCCGCATTATACTTATATGTTGCTCTATAATCTTCAAATGTTATTGGGAAACCAATTTTAGATATAATCTTTTCAAAATTTAATTCTTTCTCATTTAACATCATATTTTTTCCTTAATTAAAATAATTACAAATTATGCCAACATCATTTTTAAAAGGATTTTCATTAACAAATAATTCTTTATTTGTTAAGCATAATTTAAACTTTAAAGCATCTTCTTCAGCTTCAGTTAATAGAACCGTAACATTACTTAATTCATTATTTTTTATATAATTTAAAGCTTTGTCCATATTAGATTCATATATAATTTCAATTTCAAAATTGTTTTCATTAGCATATACATAAATTGCTTGTTTTATTTTTTCCATTTTTAAACTATTACTATATAAAGTAATATTATTATAAGGATAAAATTTTACATTTGTTTTTCTAGCAATAAGCTGATACATTAATGTATCTCCAATTACTTTTATATAACTATTTTCAGAATTTAAAAGTAGGATTTTGTTTAATTCATAGTTAGTACTATCATCTATTAGAATCCCCAGATTATATTTATCTGCTATCTCTTTTACTATTTTTATAAGAATAGTATTAACATTATTCATAAAAGACTTATGAATTAAATGCACGCTTGTTTGACTAATTAGGGCCTGTACACATAAATTTAATGTCAAATATGGATCTCCATAATATATAAAAATTCTTTCTTTGTTTTCTACTAAGCTAAATTGTGTCATATCAGAATTTCTATAATTATCAACAACTTTTAATAAATCTTTGACTTTAATATGTTTTTTATTAAAGACGATATCTTCTATATTAGCATCTTTTATATAACTAGAATTTTCAATAATTGTATTATTTAAATCATCTAATAAATCATTAATTTTTCTTGTTTTTTCATTGAAAAAAAGCTCATTTAATTCATTATCCATTTTTATTTCCTACTAAATAAATTAATCTTTTTAAATTTTATCATATAATCTATTTTTTTCAATAATTATTTTATAAAAATTTGTAATTATTTTATTCATCATCAATTAATTCATCTACATCATTATCATTATTTACATTTTCTTCATTTGTTATACTTTTGACTTTTTTTATTAACTTTTCTTTATTTTTTACAGGATTTTTAATTTTTTGTTTTAAATTCGAAGTTTCTTCATTATTTGATTTTTCCTCTGCTTTATCCATCATTTTATTAGCTTTTTGCATTAAATCCGGAACATAATCTATTAACTTATCAATCGCAGAATTATGCTCTATAGGTATGACTTTAATTGAATCTTTTAAAACAAGTACAAATGCTACTGGATTTATTGATATCCCTGCTCCACTACCTCCACCAAAAGGAAGTCTATATTGCACTTCTTCCTCTTTGTCTTTTTTCTTATATTCATCTATTGTTTCACCTTTAAACTCACTTCCACCTGCTGCAAATCCAAAACTCACTTTTGAAATAGGTATAATTACCATTCCATTTTTCGTTTCAATTGGATCACCTATAATAGTATTTACATCTACCATATCTTTTATGCTAGTCATAGCAGTTTCCATAAGTCCATCTATTGGATGCTCACTCATAATTTTATCTCCTTTTCAAACCTTAATCATATTTATAATAATATTATTTGCATAATAAAAAGTATTATACATTAATTCTTAATTTATTTTTCATCTAATATAACATCTTTCATATGTTTATAATATAAAGCTTCTCTTATTACTAAATAAAGATTAAAATTAAATAGTACTCTCACATTAATTTTATAATTACTTATATTAAAATAATTAGAATTAATGATATATTTAAAATTATCATCAGTAATTGTTTTCATATATTTTCTTACCAAAAAAGGTAATATTGAAGAAATACTAGTAGTAACTAAAGATGTAATTATTGGATTTCTAAAACCTAAATCTATATTTAAATCAATTTTTTCAATTTTCAAATCTATTCTGTTATAATCGGTATTTTTTAAATAATACAAAAAAGTTTTTAAATTATTAAATATAATTTCATCAAATCCATCATAATTAATATATTTAAAAATTCTATTGTATTTAATCTTTATCCCGAAAATACTAAAAAATTTTGTATAAAGTCTAATTTTCAAAAATTTTATAAATTTAAATAAAAGAACATCTATTTCTCCTACTATGTCTTCAATCTCATTTTTTGTTTTTTTTCCATATATTTTTAATTCATAAATTTTAATAGATACTTTTGAAAATATAACTCCCAATATTAGTATTTCTATTAGTATTAACGTAAAAAAAATAATAAAAATAATAATCATAATTTCCTCTTTTATGTAAAATTATATATTTATTATTTTCATTATTTTTTATTATTATTCAAATGCAAAAAAGCAAAATGAATCTCAAACTTCATTTTGCCTTAATTTTATTTATTTTTTTTCTAACTCTTTATATCTTTTAATTTTCATTGTTGAACTCTTTTCGAATTCTCCCTCTTTTATCTCTAACGCTTTTATTGCTTTATATGATTCTAATTTTCTATTTTCTTCTTTAATTTTATTCCAAATAATATCATATATCTGTTCTTTAGAAACATCACCATGTATTTCTTTAATTTTGTCATAATCAGGAATAACTCTTGCAGTAATTACTAATTCTTTATCATTTTTATTCTCAGCTTTATTACCATATACCATAGACTCTCGTATTTCAGGAACTTTATCTATCAACATTTCAATTTCTTCTGGATAAATATTTTTACCATTTTGTGTAACTATTACATTTTTGCTTCTACCTGTTATAAAAATATATCCTTCTCTATCTATATATCCAATATCACCTGAATGGAAATATCCATCTTTATCAATAACCTTTTTAGTTTCAATCTCATTTTCATAATAACCAAGCATTAGTGTAGGAGATTTTATTAATAATTCTCCTTCACCTCTTTCATTAGGATTATCTACTTTTATATCTGCTTGAACTATAGCTTTACCACATGAGCCTATACATGTTTTATATTCTGGAGTTAATGCTGAAATAGGAGCAGTTTCTGTAAGTCCGTATCCTTGTAAAAAGGTAATTCCAATTCCTTCAAACCACTCTCCAGCTTTTTTATCAATTGGAGCAGCAGCCGAAACTATTATTCTTAGTTTTCCGCCTAAATTATCATGAATTTCTTTAAATACTTTTCTCTTTATATCAATACCAGTTGATTTTAATGCATTAGTAATGCTAATCATTGAATTTACAACTTTATCTTTTTTACTTTTTACAATTTTTTCATTTATTTTTTTATGCAAACTTTCTGCCAAAAGTGGTACAGTAAGTATAGCTGTAGGTGAAGCTTCAGCAATATTTGGAACAATATATCTTAGCCCTTCACAAACTGCAATAGATGCACCGTGTAGAAATTGGATATAAAAATCCTATTGTAGACTCGTAGCAATGATGTAATGGAAGAACTGAAAATAGTCTGTCTGTTGGATATAGCTTAACATATGCAGTTACAGCATTAATGTTTTCTGCTAAATTTCTGTTGCATAACATTACCCCTTTTGCATTTGAAGTAGTACCTGATGTAAAAAATAATATCTTAAACTCTTCAGGGTCTATTTCTATTTCTTCAAAAGAAGTATCTCCTGCTGTTATTAGATTTTTTCCTAAATTAATTAAATAGTTAATTCCAACATCTTTTTCTTCTAATGGCTTATCTGATTTCATCTCAATAAAATATTTAATTTCAGGAATTTTTTCTTTAATAATTTTAATATCTGACTCTTTTTTAGGAGAATAAATAATAGCAGAAGCTCTAGATCTTCTCGCAATATTTTCTAATTCGTTTACAGGTAATTCTCTATCAGTAGGAACTGCAATTCCTACGCCACAAAGCATAGCCATATATGAAACATACCAACCATATTGAGTTTCTCCAACAATCATAATTCTAGAATCTTTTAGTTGTAACGCTTGAGTAAGTGCTGTACCTAAAGCAAAAACATCTTCTTTGAATTCTTTATAAGTTGTTATTTTATAAGGTTCCTTATGATTAGGCTTTTCCAAAATGCAATCTTCATCCGGATAATCTTTTACAGATTTTAAGAAAAACTCTTTAACAGTTTTATAATGTGTACTATCTTCATATGGAGTAGTTCTTTTTTGTTTTAAATTCTTTTTCTGTATTTTTTCATAATCAATATTTTCCAATTCACGTGTAACATCCATTTTCATCTTTTTAAACTTAAATTTTGGTAATTTAAAATCAATTATACTCATCTTTTTTCTCCTTTTGGGGCCATTGGGGACGTTGCTGATGCTGTTAAGCTTTAGCTGTTACAGCATCAGTATGCGTTAGCTTTCTGTTTGAGACATTGCTGAGGCTGTTAGACTTTAGTCGTTACAGCCTCAGTATGCCGTAGCTTTTGTCCAACTGGGACCACATCTTAAATCTTACTTTACAATTTATATCACTTTTTTTCTATAATGTAAATATTTTTGACCAAGTGTACAAATTTATTTTTCATATTCTGATTTTCCAAAAGCTAATATTGGATAACAAATATAATTAAAGAAAATCATACATATTATAAATGGTATTGACTTTTTAAATTTGTTACATAAATATACTTCTTGAGTTACTTCAATAATATTATATAAAATAAATGCTATTCCTCTAATTTGTGGTATTAAAAATAATAAAAGAATCAATAAAAAATATGGAGATATTCCTGAAATTTTATATAATGTTATTAAATTATAAACAGGAATAAATGCCTTCCATGCTTTTTCTCCAGCTTTTTTGAAAATTTTAAACATTGAAATAATAATTACTATTCCAATAAAAACAAGAGCTATTTTCCAAAACCTTTCTGCAAGCAAAATACCGTATTTTACGGCATTTTGGTCATAATGTCTAAATATTAAACTTATTATCCTAAAATAATCTTCAATCATTTTTCTCCATCAATTTCTTTTTTCTATTCTTATAAAAGATGACTAATTTTTTCAATATTTTTTAATACTTGTTTTCTAAAGTTTTTCTTTATATCGTAATTCCTAAACAATACTTCTTTAATATTATCCTGTTTTTCCTTTGAAAATTCTTTCCACTTAGGACCAATTCCTTCCATTAATTTAATCCATTTAATATATATTTCTTTATTTTTTTTATAAATATTATGGTTTCCATTAATCCATTTATCTACTTTCATCATTTTATTTGATGGCACAGGACATGCATTTGTATTAATAAATAAATCATTTTTAACATCAAAAGGTACAAGTGGAAAAACAACACATTGCATAGGTTTAACTGAATTAATCTTACACTTAAATGTTGTTCTATCATTAAAAATGCATTCTCTTTTTTCTCCTATCCCTTTAATTACTATCTCTGGTTCTTCACCTTTAACTTCTTCTGTATATTTTTCTAAAAATTCATCTATAGATATTTTTAAAAATTTGCTTATTTCTAAAACATTAATTGGAGTTATTTTTATATCCCCTCTATATTCACAACATTTTTCACATAATGTACAGCTTAAATTTGATTTGGATTTTAAAGTTAAAATTTCATTACTAATTTCTTCTAACATAGCTATTCCTTTTTTTAATTTATACAATTATAACATAAGTATTTTTTTTCATCAATAATCTAAAAAGAACAAAAGGGGACATTTTTATAATTGCAAAAGACAAAACTAATTGCAAATGTCCCCGTTTTTGTTCGATGCGCCAAATTTTACTTAGTAAAATTTGTGTGCAATGTTGCCGAAGGCTTTATTTTATAGGAAGTGCAGAGCACTTTCCTATAAAATAACAAAAGAATCTTCATTTTGATATGAAGATTCTTTGCTTTTTAGTCAAATATTATTTAAATTTTATTCTATGACTATTTAGAATTCTTATTTTTTTGTCTCTGTTTTTTTCTTTTATAGTTGCTATTATAACTGCTAAAGATGCTATTGCAATTAATGATAGATATAATAAAATGTTGTCTCTTGATCTAGTTGCTGGATTACTACTATACAATGGTACTACTTGTGTTACAACAGTTATGTTTTCATTATTATCTTGTCCACCCATAGGTATTATTTTATTTGTTATAGTATAATCTTTTTCGGTGTTTTTAGTTATTGTTGATGTATAATATGGTATTTCATCTTCAGAAATACTATAATTAATCTTCTTTCCATTACTATATTCATCAAGATTGTTAAACGTGTATTTCCAATTGTTATCTTTTTCATTAATCTTAGCAACTTTAATTTCTTTTCCATTTGCCATTAATCTAACAGTAATTGTTTCAGGTCTAAATCCAAATTTATTATCTAAATCATCCCATGTTTTTGAAACATTAATACTTGTTGTTCCTGGAATATGTTTGTTTGTAATTGTTGTAATAACACCATCTTTTGAAGTATTAACAAGTTCATATCCTTCTAGCAATTCTTCTTTCCATGTATACTCTATTTCTTTTTCTAAATCATATTTTGGAAGATTTTCGACTTTTGCTGTCCAATTGTTTTCTTCATTTAGTGTTACTTCTATTCCATTACTTAATGTTACTATTAATTTTTCAGGTCTTATACCATCTTGGTTATTCTTATCATCCCAAATTTTAGTTACTACAGCTTCTGTTGTTTCTTGTGTATTTGTTATTGTTTCTCCAATTGCTACTGGTTCTGTTGTTGATGCTGTGTATCCTGGGTAGCCTGTTGTTTCTGCTACTGTATATACTATTTCTGTTGTTGTA
>DJXP01000054.1 GCA_002449785.1 Clostridiales bacterium UBA7001 | reverse complement strand
TTTACTGACATTATTATTCCTCCCTATATTTTAAGCCGAACTTTTCCATCTCTTTTAATATTTGTTTTAATTCTTGTCCTTTTTCTGTTAAAGAATACTCAACTTTTGGTGGAACAACTGCATATACTTTTCTATTTATAATTCCATCTTGTTCTAATTCTCTTAAATTCTTTGCTAGAACTTTATCAGAAATTCCTACAACACTTTTCATAAGTTCACTATATCTTTTTTCTTTTTCTAATAGATCTCTAATTATCAAAACTTTCCACTTATCTGAAATAATGCTAACTGTATATTCAACAGGACATTTTGTATATAACTTTTTCATTCTATATTCCCCCATATTCCTTTTAGAAAGTAACTAGCAAAAATAAAGTTATAAATTTAAAATATTAAGGTGGAATATTCCACCTAATGATTTATGCAAATAGGCTATTTGCTGTCATTTCTAAATAATTTTCACATTTATAATCACTATATTTTTCTTTTACATTTTTGATAAATTCTTCTTTTGTGTTAGATTCATTAGCAATTTGTTTTACATTTTTTAAATAATCAATTTTAGTTTTTACATCTTCTAAATTCTCTGGTGTATGATGACTTGTTAAAATAAGTTCATATCCTTTTTCTAAATATCCTTCTAATTGATGAATAAATCCATCTATTGCTTCTTTGCTTGGTAAAATTGAATGACATTCGTGTCCTAACATATGAGTATATACACTATTTATTTGTGGAAATACAATTTCAACATCTTCATCGTGATATGTTATTTCTAAATCAAATCCACCAATTTTTACTTTTGATTCTTCTAATATATCTGTAATTTCGTGAAATTCACTTGCAAAGCTACCATTAAAAGCAGTTTTAAACCCTTCTACAATATGGAATATTTCTCCTTCTTGCATTGATTTTATAGTTCCTCTTGAAGCGTAAGATTTAACATCTTTAAATTCATTTCCTCCACTTGGGTGATTTGAAAATACTTTTGCAATAACTTTTTTATTCAAACCTAAAATATAATTTTTAAATTCTTCCATATCTTCATAGAAAGAGGGAAATTCTAATAAAAAAACTTCACTATCATTTTCTAAAATAAAACATTCATCAGCCATTACATCGCTTGTTTGATATGCGTGTAATTTTATTTCTCCAAAGTCATAAACTTGAACAAAACTCTTTTTTAAATCAATTCTTTTACTATCCATTTTTAACCTCCATATATTTTATTTTTTTGAACAACCTTATTATATATCGGTTCTATTGAAAATGGAAGAACGCACTTTTTTGTAAGATACTTTCTTAAAAGTAAGTTTTATTGTATTTTATTGTTTTTAGTAGAAAAAAATTTTTTTATCCGAGCGATAACTTACTATTTATCTTGCACCCTATTATATCAATCTTATGATTTTTTTACAATAAATTAACAAAAAATATAAGCTGTAAAGAATATTTATTCAATACAGCTTGTTATCTTACATTTTAAATAACTCAATTACATCTGCAAAACCATTTCTATAATACTTTTCATTCCAATAATATAAATAATCCATAAAATTTCTTTCCAGTTGTTCTAATTCCTTTTGAACAAATTTCTTATTCTGTTCAGGAACATTTTTGAGAATTTTTTCAGCAATCTCTTCGAAACAAATACAATATTTCTTGTCTTGTTGTGTCATCTCACAAAATGCAGTTTCTTCTCTAAATTCTATCCATTCTTTTAATAAATCATCTTTAACTTCTCTTAAATTATTCATATTACATTCCTCCTACACATATATTAATTCGTTAAACACTATCTCTTCAGCTTGATTCTTAATAGCATTCATTGTGCCAACCCAATAAAGAATATCTGTATCTTTCATTTCTTCAGTTAAATCGCTTTCTGCTTTTAGTTTGTTTATTATCTGTTCAATTCTATTTTGAGCTGTTCCTTGAATTTCTTTCAAATGTGCATTTAATGTACCATCTAATAACATAATTGAATATTCAGCTTTTTTATGTTCTTTCAAATAGTTTAATCTCATTCTTCCATATTTATTAAGAATGATTTTTTCTTGTTTTGGTAAAGTTAGATTAGGCATATAGTAATCTCCTTCTAAATGGTATTCTATTCCTGTTTTCTCATCTATAATTGTATCTTTTAATTTATTATTCATATTTTTATCCTCCTATAAACTACTACATATTTCTTCAAATTTATCAGCTGTTTCATTTTCCATTTTTTGTGTTACTCTTACATATATGTTATAAGTAAAATCAATATTTCTATGTCCTAATCTTTTTGAAACAGCCTTAATATCTGCTCCAGATTCTATTAACTTTGTTGCGTGTGTATCTCTAAAATCATGAAATCTACAAGGAATACCTAATTCATAATGTATAACTTTAAATGGGTATTTACAGCTATCTGTACCTTCATATACACCATTTTTCTTTACAAATACAAAATCCACTTCATCTAAATGTATTGGTATTTCTGCATAAGCATTTAATATTTTTATTTCTTGCTTATTATTATATGGATTTATAACAACTTTTTTATAATGTTTCATATATGCATCTCCATAATTCTTTTTATTTTCTACTTGTTCTCTTTTATACTCTTTTAAAGCATTTAATAAAGTTTCTCCAATAGTAATAGTTCTATAACTTGTTTGAGTCTTGCAAGTTCCAAAATACCATACTGTTGTTGAGTTCCCACTTATGTGTCTTTTCTTTGTTGCACCAACTTGATTCTTTTTTAGTATGTTTTTATTTACTGAAATAGTTTTATTTCTAAAATCTATATCATTCCAAGTAAGTGCAAATACTTCTGCAATACGAAGTCCTGTGCAATATGCAGTTAAGAATGCATAATATACACAATGATTATTCTTAAACCTATTAAGTATTAAGTTAATTTCTTCATTTGTTAAAATATGTGCAGGATCTTCTGGAGGAATATCATATTTAGGTAATTTAATTCCAATAGCTGGATTTACTTTTATAAAATCATTCTCATAAGCAAAAGTAAATGAGCCTTTGATTACTTTCTTTATATTGTTAAGAAAGTTTTTGCTGAAAGATTTATCTACATACATTTTGTTTATAAAATCTTGTAATGTACTTCTAGTTATTTGAGAAATTTTATAATGACCAATATTAGGTTTTATATGATTTTTTGCAATGCTACTATATGCTTCTATGGTGTGATATTTGAGATTAATATGACAATGTTTTTCTAACCAATAATCTAATAAATCCGAATAACTCATATCGCTTGGTGTAAAATCATGACCAGTATTCATATATTCATTAAAAGCTTTTATTCCCTCCTTTTCTGCTTCAGTCTTAGTCCTAAAACCAGACTTACTTGCAAATTTTCTTTTACCATCAATCTTGGCAGTTTCAAACTTATATTGATAGTATTTGCCTCTTTTTTGAATTGTTACATTCGACATTTTACATTTATACCTCCTTCCACGAAGGTAAACAAAAAAGTGTTACCACGAATGATAACACTTTTTATATTTGTTTTCAGTTTGTTTGCAACCTGCAAAGTCTTTATTTTAGATAGTTTCAGAGTTTTTATTTACTTCTATGAAAACAATTTGCAAACAAAATGCAAACAATTTGGGTTGTTTTCATATTTATGTAAATTTATCTAATCTCTGAAAGTATTGATTTTACGCGTTTCTACCACAGCAATTTTTATATTTCTTACCACTTCCACATGGACATGGGTCATTCCTTCCTACTTTTGGTCCTTCATTTCTTATTGGTTGCATTTTTTCAGTTTGATTTGCCTTAGGTGCATTAGTTTCCCCTTCAACATTCATTGAATTCATAGTAGAGCTATCTAGTCCTTCACTAGTAATACTAATTCTAGATTCTCGTTTCATATTGTTTTCTGCTTTTACTATATGAAGCATTATTTTAGTAACATCTAGCTTAATTTGAGAAACCATTTCGTCAAACATTTCTCCACCTTCAAACCTATATTGAACAACTGGGTCTTTTTGACCATATGCACGAAGACCAATACCATTTTTCAGTTCATCCATATTGTCAATATGATCCATCCATTTATCATCAACTACTTTCAAAAGAACAACTCTTTCAAGCTCTCTTATTGGTTCGCCTATTTCTTTTTCTTTATCTTCATATATCTTGTGTGCTTTTTCAGTTAGTTCTTCTAATAGTTTATTAGAAGAATCAAAATTTTCAACATTATTAATATTTAAAGTTGTTCTGATTTCATTCTCTAATGCTTCTTTGTTAACTTTATGACTATCTATTTCCTGTCTATAAGTATCTACAATCATTTCAACTGATGAGTCTATCATATCTAAAATGTTATCTCTAACATTTTCACCATCTAAAACTTTTCTTCTTTGAGAATAAATAATATCTCTTTGAATATTCATAACATCATCATAGCTTAAAATATGTTTTCTTATTGAAAAGTTTCTTCCTTCAACTTTACTTTGAGCATTTTCTATAGTTTTAGCAACTAGTCCAACTTCAATTGGCATATCTTCTGGAACATTTCCTTTTTCAAATATCCTAGTTATCATATCACCACCAAATATTTTTAAAAGGTCATCATCTAATGCTAAGTAAAATCTGGATTCACCAGGATCTCCCTGACGTCCACTACGACCACGAAGCTGATTATCAATTCTTCTTGATTCATGTCTTTCAGTACCTATAATTTTTAGTCCACCAGCCTGTAAAACTTTTTCTTTTTCATCTTTAATTTCTTCATCAAATTTATTTTCTAATTCTTTAAATTTCTTCCTAGCTTCTAGTATTTCTTCATCATCTGTTTCATTAAATGCAGTAGCTTGTTCTATTAAACTTTCAGTATATTTTTGCTTTCTCATTTCTTGTTTTGCTAAATATTCACTATTTCCACCAAGCATAATATCAGTACCACGTCCTGCCATGTTAGTTGCAATTGTAACAGCACCATATTTACCAGCTTGAGCAATAATTTCAGCTTCTTTTTCATGGTTTTTAGCATTTAATACTTCATGTTTAATGCCTTCTTTAGATAAAAGTTTACTTATTGCTTCAGATTTTTCTATTGAAACAGTACCAACTAAAACTGGTTGACCTTTTTCATGTGAACTCTTTATATCTTCAATTACAGCTCTAAACTTTCCTGCTTCATTTTTATATATTATATCTGTTTGGTCTTTTCTAATTAATGGCTTATTTGTTGGTATTTCTATAACATCTAGATTATATATTTCTCTAAATTCATCTTCTTCTGTCATAGCAGTACCTGTCATACCAGCTAGTTTTGCATACATTCTAAAATAATTTTGGAATGTAATAGTTGCTAAGGTTTTAGACTCATCAGCAATCTTAACACCTTCTTTAGCTTCTATTGCTTGATGAAGTCCACCATTATATCTTCTACCATACATAATACGACCAGTAAACTCATCTACAATTAAAACTTCTCCATCTTTAACTATATAATCGATATCTCTTTTCATAATGCCATGTGCTTTTAATGCTTCATTAATATTATGAACAATATCAGAATTTTCTAGGTCATTAAGATTCTCTAATCCAAAATCTCTTTCTGCTTTTTCAATACCTTTTTGAGTTAGTGTTGCAGATTTTGCTTTCAAATCTACAATATAATCATATTTTTCATTATCTTCTAGTTGTTCTTCATCTTTTACATCTTCTTCAATTATAACTTTAGCTTTTAATCTTCTTACGAAACTATCTGCCTTTTTATATAAATCTGAAGACTTACTTCCTCTACCTGAAATAATAAGTGGTGTACGTGCCTCATCAATTAAGATGCTATCGATTTCGTCTACGATTGCATAATTTAATTCACGTTGAACCATATCTTCCTTATGTATAACCATATTATCTCTTAAATAATCAAAACCAAATTCATTGTTTGTTCCATATGTTATATCAGAATTATAAGCTTCTTGTTTTTCCTCATGTGGCATTCTACCATAAATAAGTCCGACAGATAAACCTAAAAATCTATAAACTTTCCCCATCCATTCACTATCTCTTTTGGCTAGATATTCATTTACAGTAATAACATGAACTCCTTTACCTGTAAGAGCATTTAAATAAACCGGAAGTGTTGCAACAAGCGTTTTTCCTTCACCTGTTTTCATTTCAGAAATACGTCCTTGGTGAAGTATAATTCCACCTATAAGCTGTACATCAAAATGTCTCATTCCCAAAACTCTTTTAGATGCTTCTCTTACAACTGCAAAAGCTTCAGGTAAAATATCATCTAATGTTTTGCCTTCTGATAACTCTTTTTTAAAGTAATCTGTTTTATCTCTTAGTTCTTTATCTGATAGTTTTTCCATATCAGGTTCTAAACTATTTATTTTCTCAACAATAGGCATAACCCTTTTTACTTCTTTTTCACTATATGTTCCAAATATTTTGCTAAAAATTCCCATTTGTTCCTCCAATATAATTTACTATTTTTATAATATATCACTATTTATATGATTTGGCAAGTTATAAATTATGAATATAAACGGAACTACACTAATAATATTCTATAGTTTTAAAGTCTATTTATAATACTATAATTAAATAGAATAATTTAACAGTCTTTGAATAATATTTATAAATAATATTTTAACTAAGGAGATTTAAAATGATAATTTACAATTTAAAAATTAATAAAAAAACAATTATTAAATTTATTTTATGTTTAATGATATTAATAGCTCTAAGTATTAGTGTTGCATCAGTATATAACATTCTAAGCAAAATGGAAAAAAATGAAACCACTTACATTGAGGATATGGTACCAGAATCTGGAATTGCAAAAATAACACCAGAAAACTATACAAATATATTAAAAGAAGTACATGAAAATATTGATACATATATTGGTCAAAAAATTTCTTTTTCAGGATATATTTATAGAATTAACGATTTTTCTGATGATAGATTCGTTCTTGCTAGAGACATGGATATTGGAAATAATCAAACATTAATTGTTGGTTTTCTATGTTCATATAATAATGTTAGCGAATTTGATTCGTACTCTTGGGTAGAAATTGAAGGTGAAATTGCTAAAGGTAAATACAATGGTCAAGAGATTCCAATAATTAATGTCTACAAACTTGAAAAAGCAAACAAGCCTGAAAATTCAACTGTTCCACTTCCAGATGATGCTTATGTTCCAACTGCGGTAATTTATTAAATTTAACATAAAAATTTTAAAACTAAAAAAAGGGACTATAAAAAAGTCCCTTTCATTATATTTAAATAAGCTATTATTTAAATATAATAGCTTATTTAATATTTTTAATAATTCATATTATAATTAGGATTATACATTTGAGGTTGAACCATCTGATTTCTCATCATCAATTCTCTTAAAATAAGTATTTTAATAATATCTCTAAGTAAAGGATTATCTTTTCTATTGTTATTAGTTTGATTAGTAGTATTTGAAGATTGTGCTCTTTGTTCATTATTTCTTGTTGTCTGATTATTTGTTCCAACAGTACTATTAGAAGATTGGTTGCTAGAATTATTAGTTTCATCAGTATATTCAATCTGACCATCAACAATATTATAAACTGTATCTACCATATTATTTAAAATGTCCTCATTTATAAATTGATAATTACTATTTTGTATTACTCTTAAAATTACTGGCATTATAATTCTATAAATACTTGGATAAAGCATATTAATATTATTTGGCATCATATTTGAATTTATATAAGATGCATTTTGCCCCCAATAATTATTATTAGCACCATTGGGAAATCCATTAATACCATGATATGTATTAGGATTTTGATTATAAAAATAAATATCCTGCATATAATTATCATTTCCTGTATAAAACATACTATACCTCCTTTTGATAAATTATATGCAAGATATTATATTAATATGAAATAAATATTTTCTCCTTGAATTATACCAAATCTAGTATTTTTATTTTCTCCAAAACAAGATTTGTAGACTCCTTAACACTTAAGCATTTAGTTACATCAATTTCTTGAGTTATTTTACTATATTCGTAAAAACCTGCTTTTTCCTGAAGCTCATCTCTTTTTATTATCATTTCTTTTATATCATCATAACTATCTTTATTATTATATTGTTTTTGTTTTCTTTTTACTCTCTCATCTAAATCCGCTATAATAAAAAAATGATAGTCGCAATCTGGATATATTTTCATTACACTTCTTCCTGAAACAATTACATTATACTTATTCTTTAAATTGTTTATTAAATCTTTTGCAAATTCAAATAACTTTTTATTATCAGCCGTTCCACCAATTGTAGAAACAGCAAGAGAAGCTTTTTTAGATTGAAGCACTTCTTCATCAGCTTTTTCATTATCAATATATATCATTGTTTCTTTATTTTCAATTTTTATTTTAATATTAAAATAATCCATCATCTCTTTAATGTCTAGATTATTACCTTTTTTCTTCAGATCTTCCAGTTTATCACCATTTTTTATCATTGCATAAACAATAGCTCTATATAAATTTCCACCATTTAATAATACTGTGTTTGGCATTATATTAATAAGCTCTCTACATATACTTGTTTTTCCAGCTCCAACCAAACCTTCTATACCTATAACTATATTTGACATTTTTAAATCCTTATATATTTATTTAGATTTTTAAAGGATACCTATAAACCTAAAAGACAAAGTAGTAAGTTAAAATTTGTGCTTATTATATCAAAAAAATATCTACTATTCAATACAAAATACTATGCTTCAATTTTTTTATATGTTAATGAATAATTTAGAGAAATTTGCAAATACTAGTTTTAATCAAAGGAGGTGCTTTCTTAGATGTCAAAGAAAAATAAACAAAAGGGAAATCCAAATAACACAGGTGATGACTCAAATACAAAAAAATAGTTTTAAATAGTGACTTTTTAAGCTTGTTTAAATAGATACTGTTTAAGAGAAAAACCTCTTCATAATTTTAATTTGAAGAGGTTTTTTACTATTTATTTTTTATATATTTTGCTAAAAATTTTCCTGTATATGATTTTTCGTTTTTAACAACTTGCTCTGGAGTACCTTGAGCTATAACTTCACCGCCACCTTCTCCACCTTCAGGTCCTAAATCTATTATGTTATCAGCTGTTTTTATTAAATCTAAATTATGTTCAATAACTAAAATGGTATTGCCTGTATCAACTAGTCTTTGCAAAATGTCTACTAATTTATGAACATCTGCTATATGAAGACCTGTTGTAGGTTCATCTAAAATATAAAGTGTTTTTCCTGTTGCTCTTTTAGAAAGCTCTGTTGCAAGTTTAACTCTTTGAGCTTCACCGCCAGATAATGTAGTAGAAGGTTGTCCTAGTTTAATATATCCAAGACCAACATCCATTAAAGTTTGTATTTTTTGTTTAATACGAGGAATATTACTAAAAAATTCTACTGCTTCTTCAACTGTCATATCAAGTACATCTGCAATACTTTTTCCTTTATATTTTACTTCAACAGTTTCTCTATTATATCTTTTTCCTTTACAAACTTCACATGGTACATAAATATCAGGTAAAAAGTTCATTTCAATTTTAAGAACACCATCACCTTGACATGCTTCACATCTTCCGCCTTCAACATTAAAGCTAAATCTTCCTTTTTGATATCCTCTCATTTTTGCTTCATTAGTTCCAGCATAAATATCTCTAATAATATCAAAAACACCTGTATAAGTAGCTGGATTTGAACGTGGTGTTCTACCTATTGGAGATTGATCAATATTTATTATTTTATCTATATTTTCAATTCCTTTAATCTTATAACATTTTCCAGGTTTTTCAGTAGAACCATTAATTTCTTTTGCTAAATATTTATATAATACTTCATTTACAAGTGTAGACTTTCCTGAACCAGAAACACCTGTTACACAATTAAAAACTCCAAGTGGAATTTTAACAGATAAATCTTTTAAATTGTTTTCTTTTGCTTTAACTATTTCAATGCATTTTCCATTAGATTTTCTTCTCTTCTTTGGTACAGCTATTTTATCTTTACCACTTAAATATCTACCAGTTATAGATTCTGGTACTTTTTTTATTTCTTCTGCAGTTCCAACTGCTATAATATTTCCTCCATGAACACCTGCACCAGGTCCTATATCTACAATGCAATCTGCCGCATACATTGTATCTTCATCATGTTCTACTACAACTAAAGTGTTTCCTAAATCTCTTAATTTTTTAAGTGTTGCTAATAATTTATCATTATCTCTTTGATGAAGTCCTATACTTGGCTCATCTAACACATATAAAACTCCTGATAGTCCAGAACCAATTTGAGTAGCTAATCTAATTCTTTGAGCTTCACCACCTGATAAAGTTCCACTGCTTCTAGATAATGTTAAATATTCAAGTCCAACATCCATCAAAAATTGAAGTCTCGTATTTAACTCTTTTAGTATTACATCTGCTATCATTCTATCTTTTTTATTTAAATTTAAGTTATTTAAATAATTTTTTAATTTATTAATTGGAAGTTCTGTCATTTGGTTTATATTTTTAGTTCCAACTTTTACAGCCAAAACTTCTTTTTTTAGCCTTGCACCATTACATGAATTGCATGGTCTATTACTCATATATAGTTCATAAAAATTACGCATCCCATCAGATTTTGTTTCTCTATATCTTCTATCTAAAGTAGGAATTACTCCTTCAAAAGGTTGCGTGAATTTTCTAACACCTGCTGGTGATGAATACTCAAAATCTATTTCTTCATTTCCTGTACCATATAATATCTTTTCTAGAAATTCCTTTGGAAGTTTTTTAATAGGTTTTCCTTTTATATCAACTCCATAATGTTTTCCGATGCTTTCAAAATACATTCTAGCCATTGTATCACCTTTTTTCAAGGTACTTGCTCCAAATGCTTTTATTCCATCATATAATGTTTTATTTCTATCTGGAATAATTAAATCTTCATCCATTTTCATTAAATATCCTATACCAGTACATTCTGGACAGGCTCCAAAAGGATTATTAAATGAAAACATTCTAGGTGATAACTCTTCAAAACTTATATTACAATCAGGGCAAGCATAATTTCCACTATATAGTTTTTCCTCACCACCAGATGTACTTACTTTTACTAAACTATTAGAATGTTTCATAGCAGTTTCGATAGATTCTGTTAATCTACTTCTAATTTCTTCTTTAACTACTAATCTATCTACTATAATATCTATATTATGTTTTTTATTTCTATCTAAATCTAAATCGTCTGTAAGTTCAAATACTTCTCCATCTATTCTAGCACGTACAAATCCTTCTTTTTGTTTATCTTCTAATAATTTTGTAAATTCACCTTTTTTACCTCTTACAATAGGACTTAAAACTTGAATTTTAGTACCTTCTTCTAATTCTAAAACACTATCTAATATTTGATCTACTGTCTGCTTTTCTATTTTTTTACCACAGTTTGGACAATAAGGTACACCAATTCTTGCATATAATAGACGAATAAAGTCATATATTTCAGTAACTGTACCAACAGTTGAACGAGGATTTTTAGAAGTGGTTTTTTGGTCAATTGATATTGCAGGAGATAATCCTTCTATACTTTCAACTTCAGGTTTTTCCATCATTCCTAAAAATTGTCTAGCATATGCTGATAAACTTTCAACATACCTCCTTTGTCCTTCTGCATATATTGTATCAAATGCTAGACTAGATTTTCCAGAACCTGAAAGTCCTGTAAAAACAACTAATTTATTTTTTGGAATTTCTAAATCAACATTTTTTAAATTATGTACTTTTGCACCCTTTATAACAATTTTATCATTCATTTTTTACTCCTTTGTCCCTTTGGGGACGTTGCTTAGGCTGTTAGACTTTAGTCGTTACAGCCTAAGTATGCCGTGGCTTTCTTAAAGGGACATAACTGTCCTAAATATACCATACTTTATAAAACGGTAAAATTATATCATAAAAACAATAGTTTGTATAGTAAAAAAAGAAAAAAAGCAATATAATCTATTATTAGAATATATTGCTTAAATATTTGTATTTTAAACACTTGGGAATTCTATTGCATTATCTTTTTTTTCAGTTTCATACTTTGATCTATTATTATAAGATATACCATTCGGAATGTTAATTACCAAATAGTCAACATTGCTATTTTTATATCCAGAGTTATACTTGTTTTGAGTTGAGAATCTTTGAATAAGTTCTTTAGCAAAATTATATCTAGTTTCATATAATTTACTTCCAAAATCAATATAGCATTGAGGTAATCCTTCACACTCTTCTAACATTCTTTTTACAGTTTCTTTTGTATTTGAATTCAAATTGTTAGAAATTTCCCTAGATGTTACTTCAGGATAATTTTTCAATAAATATGTAAGGACATCTTTATATGTAGAGTACTTCTTCTTTTCACCAGGTACTCTCATTCTTGAAAACAAAAGCTCACTCGTATATTCATCAAAATCTGATCGATTTAAAATTCTCTCAATTGTATCTTGACTTTCATACAATCCTAAAACTCTTTCATTATCATACAAAGGATATAAATTTATATCTGTTAGTCCATTATCTTTATTATAAATAAATGACCAGTTTCCATCATGTCTATCATTATTACCATATAAACAATCAAAAACCATCATTTGTATCATTCTAGCTTTTTCAGATTGAATTTTTTCTTTGATTGCATCACTTGGCATCACATCAGCATAAACTCTTTGATAAAGTAATTCAATACTCTTAAAAATCACTTCTATATTATCAAATGCATCTATATTTTTTTCATCTTTTAATAATTCTTCAAATAAATCTGAGTTTTCTCTATTTATCTTTTCTCCCTCAATAATATTAGATCCTGGCTTTAGTTGTCCATTTTTTTCTTTGTATGTTATACAACCTTTTTTTTCTTCAGGATTACCGTATCTTGCTTTTTGTCTATCTGGAAAGTATTTAGATAATTGTACTAATTCGACTTTACATGCTGGAATATCTGCATTTTTAGCCAATAGATAACCAACTAATTCTCCATAATGGTTTGCACAAAAAATCCTCTTATTTCCTCTTACATTTCTTTGTGGCTTAAATAAACATAACTTATTATTATCAGTATCTCTGTACCATCTCTTGCCCTTTAAGCATCCGACATGTTCAAAAGCACCGTGGAATAAAATGATCAATATTTTTAAAACTATACATTTTATTTCTCCTCTTCTACGATAAATTTATCAGTCATCAAGATCCCTTTTGTCTTTTTTAAATACTCAAATTCATCATATTCATTCATATCTAATGAGTCTAGCAATTCTTTTAATTCATCTTCTGAATATTGTTCTATTTTAGGTAGTCTAATTTTAAAAACAGAAAAAATCTGATTACTTTCATATATTTGATCTAAATCATAAAATGGAAGCATAGCTTTAGATATAGCATTTTCACTTAAAGCTTTTTCGACATGTTCTTTACTCATCTTAAAATAATACTTCTTATTAACTTTATCTCTGCACAACGCACCTATTAAATATTTTTTATTAGTTCTATAATCAATCCACTTTAAATATAAATATTCCATAATTACCTCATATAATTATAAAGATTGTTCATCTAATCTTTTTTTTGTTTTTTTATTATATTCTTCAATAAACTCATTCATCTCTTTTTCTCTATCTAAAAATATTTTTTCTGCAAATTCTTTATGTTCATTTGAAAGTCCTGGGCAACAATTCATAAGTTCTTTTAAATTTGATATCTTATATTGTCCAATATCTTTAACTGCTTCCATTGTATCTGTATAATAATTATCTAAAAGATATTTTAAAAGTAATCTGAAATCCACATGACAAGTTGAACCTGGAATACCTATATAAGAAGTTAATTTTTCATTTTTAAATTTTTCATATAGTTTTGGATCTTTTAAATACCTTTTTACATCTTTTTGATCTTCCTGCATTCCTAAAATTTGTTCATTATCAAATAAATGATAAAAAGAAATGTCATTATTATATTGATTGATTTTAAACCCTAAATTTTCGTCATGTCTATCTCTATTAGCAAATTTCATGTCAAATATGCATGTATTTATAATTTTTTTTCTAATATCCGGGAATTTTTCTTCTTGACCATTTTCTGTTAAATAATCTAATGTCGAGTTTAAAATAACTTCTATATTCGCATAATTTTTATCTGATTGTGACTTGCCTTTAGGAAAATATTTTCTATACTCCTCTTCTTCACCATCTTTCATTTTACTCCTGTATTTCTCGCATACAGATTCTGATAAAACTACACTTTCATTTAAGCTAGTTTGATGGTGACTTAAAACCCCCATAATCTTAGTTCGTTCCTTAGTAAATGGATGAACAAAATTTGCTTCTGCTAAATCTGTTTTACAAACTTTTTTTCCAAGTTGTTTTAAAGCAATAGAAGCTATATATTCACCATAATGGTTAGCATAATTGTGTGTATTTTTATATTTTGAATTATATCCTTTGGCAGTTTTAAAAGTTCCAAACGATACTGGTTGATTCCTACCTTTAAATCCAAATCGCATTCTTATTTTTGAATCAACTTTCTCATAAGCCTTACCAAAAAAAGAAGCAACAAAAAAGCCATTTTCTGGTGTTAATTGTTTTACAGCACCGATTTCTTCACCAATTTCTTTACTTACCTGTTCTAATGATTTTACCATTCATATATCTCCAATTTATATTTTTTATTTTGTTTCAATTTTTATTAATTATATCTAAATATAAGCCTTTAACAATTTAATTAAATAAATTATTAGGATTATATTTTTTTCTTTTGGCATTTTCAATTTTTATAATTGCCTTTCTTTCATATTCTGCTATTTTACTTCTTTGTTCAGAAGTAGCCCAATAATCAATATAAATATTAGCAAGTATAGATTTAGCAATTATAGATAAATTTTGTTCAGAAAGTTCTTTATCAAAATCTATTTCAAATTTGTAATTATTATCCTTATTTTGTTCATAAAAATCCAATTTATTTTTAGGAATTTTATTTACATCTTCTTCAGAAACATATTCTAATACCTTTAATACTTCTGTATATGCTTTTGCATAATTTTTATTTATCATTTAAATATCTCCAATTATTCGTCAGTTGGTTTTTTTTCTGAGTTATCTGTTCTTTGATTCTTTTCATCCCTTGCTATTGCTTTTCTACCTTCTATTACTTTTGGGTCAGTTAACATTGCTTTACCAACATCTGATGTATTTATAGTTTTCTTTTGTCTTATAGTTCTATATGCTTGAATTATTAATTCGGGATCATCATATTTATCATCAATTAATCCATCTATTTCATCAATATTTCTTCCTATAAATCTTTCATCACTTCCTTCTTCTTTGGTTTTTCTTCCTTTTTTACTTTCAGGATGCAATGTTTCAAATATTACCTGAGCTTTAGTTGCTTTAATAGCATTTGACCAAATTCTATCAAAATCATCATTTTTTTGACTATCATCAAAAGCTTTCTTAATTCTTTCATAATAAGTTCTGACAAATTTAGATTGTTCTCTAGCTTCTTCTTTTGCATTAATTTTCTTTTCAATATTATTCATATTAAGCACCTCCAGTTAACATAACTATTATATAACATTTAAATCAATATTTCAAGACTTTTGTCTATATCTTTTTCAATTTACTATTATACATGTCCATTTCTTGGCTATCCATCCCCTCTAATGCTTTAATTTTATCACGAAGTTCTGCTGCTTTTTCAAATTCCATTTTACTGGCAAATGATAGCATTTCATCAGTAAGTTTAGCAATAATACTTTCAATACTCTCGTTTTCATCAATATCATATTTAGATTGTATGTCTTCAACAATTGTAGCTTTAATAACATCTCTTACAGATTTTCTAATTGTTTGTGGTGTGATATTATGCTCTTTATTGTACTTTTCTTGCAATTTTCTTCTTCTGTTTGTTTCTGAAATTGCTTTTTCCATAGACTCTGTAAGCTCATCAGCATACATTATAACTCTTCCTTCAGTATTTCTTGCAGCACGTCCTATTGTCTGAATTAATGAACGTTCTGAACGAAGAAATCCTTCTTTATCAGCATCTAATATAGCAACTAAAGATACTTCAGGAATATCTAGTCCTTCTCTTAAAAGATTTATTCCAACTAAAACATCAAATTCACCTAGCCTTAAATCTCTTATTATCTCCATTCTTTCTAATGCTTTAATATCTGAATGCATATATCTTACTCTAACACCTGCATTTCTCAAATATGCAGTTAAATCTTCTGCCATCTTTTTGGTTAAAGTTGTAACTAAAACTCTATCTCCTTTTTCTACTTGAATTTCTATTTGTTCCATTAAATCATCTATTTGATTTTCAGTAGGTTTAACTTCAATTTTAGGATCTAAAAGTCCTGTCGGCCTTATTATTTGTTCAACAACATTTCCTTTTGAATGTTCTTTTTCATATTCAGCTGGTGTAGCAGATACAAATATACATTGATTGATTCTTTCTTCAAACTCATTAAATTTTAAAGGTCTATTATCAAATGCAGATGGAAGTCTAAATCCATAATTTACTAATGATTCTTTTCTAGCTCTATCTCCATTATACATTGCTCTTACTTGAGGAATTGTAGCATGTGATTCATCAATTAAAAGCAAAAAATCTGATGGAAAGTAATTAAACAAAGTATAAGGTGGACTTCCAGCAGGTCTTCCACTTATATGTCTTGAGTAATTTTCTATTCCTTGGCAAAAGCCTGTTTCTTTAAGCATTTCAATATCAAAATTTGTTCTTTCTTCTATACGCTGAGCTTCAATTAATTTTTTATTTTCCTTAAAATACTTGACTCTTTCCTCCATCTCCTCTTCAATAGTAACTAAAGCATGTTCTAGCTTATCTTTACTAGTAACATAATGAGAATTTGGAAATATCATCACATGATTTCTTGTAGCTACAGCTTTCCCTGTTAAAGGATTAATTTCAGATATTTTATCTATTTCTTCTCCCCAAAACTCAACTCTTATTGCTGTTTCTTCTTCATTTGATGGATAAATTTCTAAAATATCGCCTTTTGCTCTAAAAGTTCCTCTTTTAAAATCCATTTCATTTCTAGTATATTGCATATTAATAAGTTTTCTCATTATTTCATTTCTATCTTTTTCCATTCCCGGTCTTAAAGATACTATCATGTTTTCGTAATCTATTGGATCACCTAAACCATATATACATGAAACAGATGCAACAACAATAACATCTCTTGATTCAAATAGTGATGCTGTTGCAGAATGGCGAAGTTTATCTATTTCATCATTTATTGATGCATCTTTTTCAATATAAGTATCAGATTGTGCAATATATGCTTCTGGTTGGTAATAATCATAGTAACTAACAAAATATTCTACTCTGTTCTCTGGAAAGAACTCTTTAAACTCACTATAAAGTTGTCCAGCTAGTGTCTTATTATGTGCTAAAACTAAAGTAGGCTTTTGCACTTCTTGTATTACATTTGCCATTGTAAATGTTTTACCAGACCCTGTAACACCAAGTAATGTCTGGAATTTCTTACCCTGTTTTACACCATCTGATAAATATTTAATTGCGATCGGCTGATCACCAGTTGGTTTATAATCTGAATGTAATTTAAACATTAAATTAAACCTCCAATTAATTTTTAAACATAGTATATGTTATTTTATCATTATTTACATAAAAAAACAAGATAAGTAATACTCTTCTTATCTTGTTTATCCTTATTAATAACATGTCTTATTTTAGACAAAAAAAATCTGAGATTTTAAAAAAATTAATATTTAATCAAAGTTTCTCCAGTATATACATTTTTTATAATTACATCATTAATAATAATGTATTCGATTTCACCTTCATATTTTCCTTTTTTATCGTAAGTTAAAATAAGTAGATTTCCATCTTCAACTTTATAAGTGCCTTGGCAATTCATGTCTCTTACAAAATTTCCTTCACTGTCAAATACATAACTAGATATATGATTTATCTCATATTTTCCTATTATTTTTTTTATACTTTTTTCTGGTTTTATTTCTAATTTAGATATACTATTTTTATCTAATTTGTTAAATTCTATATTATTCATCCTATAATCATCTTCATCACATCCTTCTGGATTTTTTATTTCCACAAAATCTCCTATTTTAAATTTATAATCTACATCAGGATGTAATTTAGAATATACATTTTGTATATTCTCTAATGTAAATGTCTTATTAGCCAAAGTATTATCATTAAAATCTTTAATATATACATGATATTCATCAACAATTTGAGCTTGCGCAATTGTTTTTTTCTTATACTTGCTTATTATATTTTCTTGAGGTTTAGCTATTACTACAATATTTATTGGAGCTTCGCGTGGTTCTAATAATTGATTTTGTTTATAAGTTATTAATGAATAATTATCTGTATAATAAGCCGTATATTCACCATCCACTTCTGATTTTATTTGATTATTGTTTGCCTTTTCATTTAATCCTAAAATAAGGGTATCAATAGAAAAATACCAGCCATATTTTTCCTCATTTATTAATTCATAATCAATGTCCCATGTATAAATTTTCCAATTTTCAGTTGAACACAAATATGATTCATAATTTAGTCCTTTCTTTTTAGTTTCTTTCAGTTTTATATCTATTACTTGACTTACTTGTTTTGTTACTTTATCATAGTTATATTGTTCATCATCATTTTCATCTTCATAATCATCATCTTGTTCCTGTACAACAACATCTAATTTTTCTTTTCCTAAGTTCAAATTATTAATATTTTCTTGATTAATATTTTTCTTAAATAACAAAAAGCACAATACACCAATAATAACCAAAAATATTACTATCATTAAAATAAAAGCTTTTAAATTAACTTTAATTGTTTTGTTTTCTTCCATATTTTTATTCCTCCAAACTTTATTCAAAACATTTTTAATAATTTAATAAATATTATATTAACACTAATAATAGCTAATTACAAACACATTTTTATATCATTTTGATAACAAATATTTCCAAATAAAAAATATCCTAGATTTCAATTTCACGAATCTGAGATATGAGATTATTATTAAAATCTATCCAAAAAATTTGTGAACGAATCAAGGTAACAAATTCTATTAAAAATCATCCTATTTTATAAAATCTCATCTATTTCCATAAAATACGTTTTATACTGTATTAATCGGCATTTCAGAGTATCAGGTAACAAATAATTTTAAGCCAAGTCATACTAAGAAACAAAATACTCTACTCTGTTCTCAGGAAAGAACTCTTTAAACTCACTATATAATTGCCCAGCTAAGGTCTTATTATGTGCTAAAACAAGTGTAGGCTTTTGTACTTCTTGAATTACATTTGCCATTGTAAATGTTTTACCAGACCATGTAACACCAAGTAATGTCTGGAATTTCTTTCCCTCTTTTACACCGTCTGATAAATATTTAATTGCGATCGGCTGATCACCAGTTGGTTTATAATCTGAATGTAATTTAAACATAAAACTTAAATCTCCAATTAATTTTTATACATAGTATAAGTTATTTTATCATTTAAGTATCTGATTTGAAATTATTTTACTAAAGAAAAGAAAACAAAATGATAAAACTATAATAGTAATTATTATAATTATTATTTGATATACTCTTATTTTCATAATTCTTTTTCCTTTCTTTTGTATTTTTTTATTATAGCACATTATATATAATTAATCACTAAAAATTTTGTTAACGATTTTCATAATATCTCCAACTGTATTTATTTTTTTCTTTTGTTCATGTGTTAAATTTACATTAAAGGCATTTTCAATATTTAAAAATAGTTCAAGTTTATCCAAAGAATCTGCTCCTAAATCTTTTCTTAAATCTGTAGCATAAGATATTTGTTTATTTCCGAATTGATTTATAATAATAGATTCTAACTTATTAAATACTGAATCATTAAAATTATTATTCTTCATAACTTCTATATTTCTATAATCACGAATTATTTTTCCTGTTGGAGTTTTATTTAACTCTGTACTTGTTACTATTATGTCATTAATATTTTTATAAATTGGCAAACTTTGATTTATAATATCAATTTTTTCTCTTATAGATTTTTCATTATCACTACTTGTAACAATAACTGCATTAATTTTGTTTGTAGACTCATTTTCAAACACTAAAGATTCTTTAACATCTTCTATTCTATTTATTAATAATTCAATTTCATCTGGAAACACTTTTTTTCCATTAGGAAGAACTATCATATTCTTTTTCCTGCCACAAATATAAATATAGCCATCTTCATCAATTCTTCCTAAGTCACCAGTATAAAACCAATTATCCTTAATTTGTTTTTTTGTATTATCCACATCATTTAAATAACCCAAAAATACATTATCACCTTTTACTATTATTTCTCCAGTACCTTCTTCATTTTTATCTATGATATCAACATTAACATTAGATATTGGCTTACCAACAGAGCCTAATTTTTTATTATCTTTGTTTTCAATTGAAACAACTGGCGCACATTCTGTTAGTCCATATCCTTGAATAAGTGTAATTCCAATTTCGTTAAAATCAGTAATTATATTACTATTAAGTGGTGCTCCCCCACACATAAACATATTTATATGATTAGCTTCATTTATGAGTTCATCTTTCTTTTTTAATAAATAATTATAAATTGCAGGAACTCCTCCCATAAATGTTATTTTGTATTTTTTTATATAATCGCAAATATTTTCTATTCCATTACAAAAAATCCTTGCACATCCTCTATAAAAACTAAGTAAAAAACAAAACAATCCTTCTAATACATGATTTAATGGTAATATAGAAAGACAAATATCACTTTCGGATAAATTAATTCTTTTGGAAACACTTATTAAATTAGAACAAATATTTTTATGTGATAACATAACAGCTTTGGGATTATCTGTTGTACCAGATGTAAATGAAATCAAGCACAAATCATTTTCATTTACAAATTTTTTAGTGTCAGAAAAACTATTATTATTGTTATCTAAATTATTGTTAGAATCTAAATTTTTTGATTCTTTAATATTTGAGTCTATATTAATTGAATCATTATCATATAAATTTTCAAAAAAATTACTTTCATCCATTCCCAATTTTAATAAATTAAAAATTGAATTTTCTCTATCATCATTATCAAAACAAATAATATTATTAAGACTATTATCAGCTTCATTTTTTATTTCATTCAAAATGCCTTTATAATTATTAGAAGTGAAAACTGTACTAACACTTGCTTTATTAATAACATTTTTAATTTCAATCTTAGTATAACTCTTATCTATTGGAACAATTATATTATTACTACATGATATTGCAAAAAAAGCCATTTCCCATTCAAATCGATTTTCTGAAATTATTCCTATTCTTTGATTACTAATTTTCAAATTTATAAGAGCACTGCTTATTGCTCTAACATAATTATAAAAATCAGAATATGTAATAGCAGTATCATTTACTTTATATAAATCTTTATTCCCATATTTTACAGCACTATATTCTAATAAATCTTTTAATGTTTTGATTTTATCCATTATATTCTCCATTTTTTATACTAATATTTCCTGTTGTACCGTCTAATTCAACAATATCACCATCTTTAAGTGTGCTAATTAGTCCAGTAACACCAACTACAGCAGGTATTCCGAGTTCTCTAGATACAATAGCAGAATGAGATAATAAGCTTCCTCTTTCAACCAAAATGCCTTTTGCAGCTGGAAATAGCATTATCCATCCTGGGTCTGTATATTCAGCAACTAATATTTCTCCTTGTTCAAGTTTTGCATTTGCTGGATTTTTAATTATTCTAACTTTACCTATTACTTTACCAGGTGATGCTCCAATTCCTTTTAAATCTATATTTGCATCATTAGTCTTTTTTCTTGGTTCTTCTCTTTTAAAATCATTACCAATATTTACAGCGCCATATGAATAAAATCTTTCATCTGGCTCCATATCTTTATATTTTAAATATTGTTCTTTTCGAATTTTAATAAGTTCTTTTAAATTATTTGTTGTAGATTTTCCATCTATATAAAAAAGAATTTCATCAACTTCTAAGTAAAAAATATCTCTTTTTTCTTCTATTACATTCATAGAAGCTAATATAAAACCAATTTGTAAAAATAATTCTCTTACACGTCCAAATAATCGAGTTCTTTCAAATCTAAGATTTTCCCTATTTTTAACAGTAAATCTTGCTTGTTTTAAAATAAGTTTAAACCTAGCTTTTCTTACTAAATTAAATCTTAATTTCTTATTTACTTTTTTCTCTGCTTCGATTCTATTTTTTTTCTCATCTATTTCTTCAATATTATTAGATTTTATTCGTCTAGCAAATGTTGCTATTGAGCTATATAAACTAATTGGATTATCTTTTAATGTTAAAGTTTCAAGCTTTAATTCTTGAAGACATCTATCTGAAAATTTATCTAAGTATAGATTTAATAAATTATTAAACTTTTCGTATTTAGGTAATTCTTTTTGAATTTTGTATACATCATTACTTTCAAGAATTTCAAGTAATTCATCATTATCTTTAATAAGTTTTGCCATTTCTTTAATTCTTTTTGCCGGCTCACTACTAATAATTCCGCCTTCACTGCATAGTAAATCATTGTGTATTAAGTCACCTTCTTCTTGAAAAATATTTCTACATTCTTGTTTTAACTGTCCATAAAAAATCATTGCTAGAAAATCATTTACAAGTGGTGCGTCCCACTTATGTAAAAGTTTACTTTCAAGTTCATAATAATAGTCGTGAAGCTCGTATAAGTCCATATTAGAAATATCTTTATTTTCTAATGCATCATTTAATCTATTGTAAAAATTATTTGTCATTTTTCGAATATTTAGAAATCCATTAATAAGTCCCAAACCTGTGTTTAATAATCCTATTTTATCTTTAAAAGTAGCTTCTGGTACAGGAAAAAGGTCATCAGGCAGAGATTCTTTAACTCCCATCATCTGTTCCATAAATTTTTTATTATTTCCAAGTCCTGGGAACAATGTTAATAGCCCATACCAACCATATAAATTATAATAAACTCTTCCATCTATTAATGCTAACATGCTTTTAAACATTTGAGTATTAACTTCTATTTTTTCTTCTTCAACTTTAAATATCTTGCATAACTCAATATACACATTTTCATATACCATTCTAATAAAAGAAAATGTAAGTGGTGTTGTTATTCCACCATAGCTTTCTACTATATTGCTATTATCAAATACATTTATTTTTCCTTCTTTATTTCTTCCTAAAGTTGTTATTGGCCTAGATTGTAATAAATATAATTCATTGTTTTCATATGCCCATTCAATGTCTTGAAATCTTCCAAAAAATTCACTTGCCTTTTTTACAAGTTCTTTAATCTCAAATATCTCATTATCTGTTAAAATTTGATTATTAATTAAATCTTTATTAACATTTTTTTGTACAACAACTCCATTTTCTAGTGTATGATAATAATCTTTCTTAGCAATTTGTTTTTTTATAGTATTATCTGAAATAGTATAACTATCAGCTGTTGCAATTCCATCAACTAAACCACTTCCTAATCCATACACTGCAGATATTACTACTTCTTTAATATTTGAATTAACTGGATTTGCCCCAAAAGCAACTCCCGCACATCTTGAGTTTACCATTTTTTGAACAATAACAGATGGAATTAAAATTTCGTTTATGTTGTTTTCTTTTCTGTATGCTTCAATTCTTTGAGAAAAAGCTGACATATATACTTCTTTAATCTTATTAATAACATCATTTTTTTTAACAAATAAAAATGTATCAAACTGACCCGCAAATGAGTTTTCTTTTGAGTCTTCATTTCCGGCTGAAGACCTAACAGCAAAATATGAATCATCTCCAAAGCTTTTTAATCTATTATTAATTTCATTAATTGCGTCTTGAATAATTTCTTTTTTTTGGTAGTCAAATCCTTCAAATGACACTACAAACCAATCTGGAATATTATTTATTACTTTACCTATTTTTGAAAGGGCAGTTGCCTTTCCTCCCATTAATTCATACTTTTCACAATTACTTTCTAAAACATAATTCATTTTTTTGGCTCCATTTTATAAAATTAATAAATACATGCTAAAGTAGCATAAAAATATATAAATATTAGCTGATAATTCAACAAGTTTAGATGTTTTTTTATTTTTATATATAACAAAACTAGTATTGCAACATATAACAACTAAAAACAATATAAGTGTTAAGGTTATATATTTTAAAGTTAGAATTTTGGTTTGAATTGCCATTAAGAATATTTCTAAAATAGTTAATATAATGGTTGCTTTTTTTATTCCAAAAACAGCAGTATATGTTTTTACTCCATTTTCCTCTTCTTCTTTACATCTGATTTTTCGTGCAATTTCCACTATCCATGAAATTAAATAACTCATTAATAAAAGATCATATATATATTTTATATTTAAATTACATATAAAACTTGCTAAATACAAAACCAATACTGGCATTAAAATTTCATCAAGTAATACCTCTAATAAAATATGATTATCGAGAATTCTTTTTATAAAAAATCCTTTAGACATTACTGCAAAAAATAACCATACTAATATAAGATATATCAAACTTTTTTTACTTATTAATAAAGTAATTGCAAATTGAATAATTACACATATAATAAAAAGGATTTTAAGCTCATTTAATGAAATCAATCCTCTTGGAACAGGTCTATATGGTCTATATTTTTTATCTTCCTCATAATCTTTAAATTCATCAATTATTCTTACCATTAAAAATTGTATAAATAAAGTAATAAACATAGGAATTAGTTTAATAAAATCAATATTACTATTATTCATCTTATAATTACAATAACAAAATACTGCAAATACAATAGAAAAAATATATATTCCATATTTAAAAACTGGGAATCTTTCTTTTTGGTATGTATACCATTTTTTTAAAAAACTCATATTTTACTCCATTATTTTTAACATTTTAGTTCATTATTTTCTATATATTATTTAGCTTATTAGTTTTAACATTTTTTTTAGTTCATTATAATTAACTTTTGTACTATGCCTTTTGTCAACTGGTATTTTATTCACATATAGAATTTCATCAATTTTATCAAATTTTATACAATTATATATGTCTTTTGAAGAAACTAAATCAGATTTTTCTAACACTAATATTATCTTGTCTTTATTTTTGAAAATAGCTGTTTTGCCAATTTTCAAATTAGCATGTAATGCAGCTTCAATATTAAAAAACGGTTCATTTATTCTTCCTCTTAACCATAGTTTTCCATTTTCTATGTATCCTAAATCTCCTGTTCTATGATATTTTTTACCATTTATGGAAAACTTATTTTCTTTATTACCAACACCATTTACATACCCTTCTAATACATTATTACCACTTACCACTATTTCACCAATTTCACTTGTTTGTATTTTTTCAAATTCTTGTAATGATAGATTTCCTATTTCTTTTAATCCTGTTTTAATTATTTTACAATCATCTACACCAACAATATTTCCAGCTAAAATTCCAAAGCCTTTTTTTGTTTTTTCAATATCATCTTTTGTCATATCATTTATATTAAGCATAGCAATTGGTTCAGCTTCTGTAGAACCATATAATGAAGTTATAGTAGCATTTGGAAAGACAATTTTTATTTTTTCTATAAAATCTAGAAATATTGCTCCACCACCTGTAAATACTTTTTTTACATTATTTAATTTTATACTGTTATTTAAGGAATATTCAATAATTAAATTAAGCAATCCAGGAGCTGCCATTATTCTATTTATATTATTTAGTTGAATTTGCTTAACTAGATTTGAAGCATTAGATTTGCCTAAATTTGCAAAATTTCCATTTGCAATTACAGTTTTTATACCAACATTAATATTAGATAATGTAAAAATAGGTACACTAGAAAGCTCAATATCATTTTCTTCATAATTCAAACATTGTTTCAAAATTAAACCTTGATTTTGCAAAAACATATGTGATCTTGCAGCAATTTTAGGTGTTCCAGTTGTGCCACTTGTATATGTTAAAATTGCATTTGCCGTTTCTTTTAATTCTTCAATTTTTAAATCTGCACTTCCTGTTAACTTATTTATAATATTACTATTAATTTGAATTTTAAGTTTTCTTAATTTCTTATTTATTTTTGAATAAATCAAATACTTAGAAATCCCAATAATTCCATTTACTTCTTTAAACTCATTTTTTTTCATTCCATTTTTAATAAAGCCTGCATCCATAAAACATGCTGAGGCACCAATAGACCATAGAGCTAAAAGTGTAATATAAAGATTTATAGACATTGGAATTAGGACAAGTATATTATCTTCTTTTTTTATTCCTTGTTTCTTTAAATATAATGCCAAATTTGAAACTCTATTATATAAAGTTTTATAATCAATTTTTATATCTTTTTCTATTAAACAAATTTTATCTGGATTTATTTGAAAATTTTTTAACAAATTATCTGCTAAATTCATTCTATATTTCCTTTCCATATAATGCATATTCTCTAATCATTTTTGCACCATTTCTACTAGCCATTTTTTGAGAAGTATTAGATGAATGCATAAAAGCAAATATCCATTCTAAATAATTTTTTTCTTTAGCTATATTTGCTATTCTATTTAATAAAACATTTCCAATTGCTAAATCTTCATATTCAGGTTTTACAGCTATAGTTTTTAGTATTAATGTTTGTAATGCTTTTCCTTGATTTAATTCATTAAAATTTGGAATACAAAAAACAAATCCAACTTCAATTCCATCTTTTTCTGCGATTAAAATTAAATCTTCATCCACCATATTTATATATGGTTCATATTGACTAATAAAATCTTCTCTATCAATTGGTGTATAAAATGGATTTTTCGTAAAGCTCTCTTTTGATACATTAAATATTTTATATAAATCATTAATATAATCATCTTTATTAAATTTTCTAATTATGATGTTTTCATCTGCAAGCTGTTTTTCCGCTAGATTAATTATATCTGAGTAATAAGCATCTGATATTAAACCTTTGCAAGATGTATAAGTATTAATTTCTTCAAATCCAGCATTTTTTAATATCTTATTATCTTCAATTGGATTAACATTTTCCAAAATAAATGGTTCTTCACCATTTGTATATTTTAATGTTCTATATTTTTTCCAAGTATTTCCATTCATTGGTGCAACTATATATTTTATGCCTTTAGAAAATAATATCTCTTCACATTTTTCAATTAATTTTATTCCATCATTAGAATTATTTATTTCTAATTCACCTATACATCCAATATTTCTACCATCAAAAATCGGAGTATTTACAAAATAACAAGTTGCAGACATATTAGCATTACTTACTTTAATATTATTACCTTGATTTTCTATTATAAATTCCATATATTACCTCTTTATTTAAACAAATATTATTTGATAAAATTTAACAGAACATAGTATTATTGTAAAAAATAATACTATTGACATATGCATATATCCATTGTCTTTTGATACTTCTTCAATAACAATGTTTTTCTTTTTATAATAAATTAATACTGAACTTACAAACATTGAGATAACCATAAGAATGAATAATACCAAATCAATTTGCGCATTAAGTATTATTTGATAAATAAATAGTGATGGTAAAAATATTAGTATTACTCCTTTAATAAATGAGAAAAGAATGCTATAAACTTCATTATATTTAAAATAATACTTTAATCTAACATAAGTATTAATAATTAAATGCATTGCATAACATGTACTATAAATCAGAAAGAATTCATTTTTAAGTCCAGTAATTGCAACTAATCCACAAAGAGAGACACCAATTATTATATTTGTTTCAATTATTCTAGCATCATATAAATTTTTTCTTTCTTCCTCCGTTCTTCTAGGTAATCTAAGTACCGTTAAAAACAAAATCGCTGGTGGAATTGCAGCATACCATCCATAAAGTACAATTGTTAAATATCCTACAACTAAAGTTTCTATTAGCGCAAGCTTACTCCATACCTTAATCCTATTTGCTATACAAACTAACAAATAAATTGTACCTATTATAACTAAATGCAATTTTAATAATTCCAAGTTTTGACTCATATGTATATTTACAAATGCATAAGTAGTAAGAGGTATTAATAAATTATCATTTCCAGTATGAGAAATCATCTCAATAAGTGCAGCATTAAATCCAACAATAGTTGAAATAATAAGTGTTTCTTCTCTTCCAACTTCTGTCCATAATAGAAGAGGAACAAGTGTAGACATAAATGCAACAACAAAAAACATAAAACTGCCTTCTATACTTTTTGAATCCTCATTTAATTCTGCTAAATTCTTTTTCCCATAACTTTTTCCAATAAGAGCTGCCGTGCTATCTGCAAAAGTTAAAACTAATATTGGAATACTATACTTAACTCTATCTCCTTTTGATAAAAAGAAAACAATAAAAACAGAAATTATAAAAAATATTTCCCCAAGAGATTCTCTTTCAACACTATATAACACTGTTCCAATTGTTTTCTTTAATTTTGTATTTTTTAATATAAACATTATTAATAGTGCAATAATTCCAAGTGCACCTACTGAATATGATGACTTAAAAATATAAGGGAAAGTTAACATTACAATTCCCATTGAAACATGAAAAGACTTCCTTTTTAATTCAGAATTTATATTAAATCTTTTTTCAATTATTTTTATTACTATTAATGCTATAAAAACAAGCAATAATACTAAAAGAATACTATTCCACTCTATTAACATTATTTTATCTCCTCAATAATCAATTTACTATAAAAAAAGGCTTTATCTTTTTTTAATAATTCTGTGGATTCTTCTTCTCTATAATCTAAATTATCAAAATACTTAGATGCTCTCTTATCTGCAAGCATATTCCAATATATCACTCTTGAACCTGAAGGTGACTTTTTAAAAATGCTTTCATAAATCTTACACATTTGAGAATCATCCATATATTCAAAAATATCGCTTAAATTATATTTATTTATATAATCTACATCATCTCTATTAATAAAAGTTTCAACTGATTCTGTTAGTAATATAAGTTTATCAATATTATTTTTAATTGTTTCAAAATTTTCTTTTCTATATGCTAATGGTAATACTTTATCATATTTACTATTAATTATATAGTGTAGATATGAATTCTCAGATGTATCTAATTCAGTGATTGCATATTTTGTTCTTTCTAAAATATGTTCAGCAACATTAACATTTACATATCTAAAAAAAGCTTTATCTCTTCCAAGTTTCCCCATAACTGTTCTAGAAAAGAAAATTTTAAACAGTAATCTCCATCTAAAATTATTCCAAGTTTTATTATAAAAATCTATTCTTTCATCCTTTGATTTTTTTTCTAATAGTTTTTGTCTTGCTTTAGAAGAATGAATTAGAGGTAAAACTTTTTGACCAAAAATTTGAAAGTACTTTTCAAATTTTCCAGAATGAATAATTCCTTCTTTTATTATTTGTATATTATTATCAAAATAATTTTGATTTTCTTCTTTAAGATCATTTTTAATTTTGTTATATAAATTAATCCTATTATTAGATTCAAATACTCCTAATAGTTCCATACATTCTTCATAGTTTAAAAACTTATATGCCATTTTTTTAAGTTCTGTGCATGCCATTTGGTTCAAACTCAAATCAATTGCAAATACTTTATTAGGATTTTTTGTAAGCAGGCTTAATGCATTTTCTCCAGCAGAAGCAATTGAAAGTATATTATCATTTTCATTAATTTTCATAGCTTCAATTAAAATATCTGCATCCTCCCAAACCTGAGAATATCTAATTAAATCAAATTTAGCATAATCTTCAACTTCACTTTTTACTGGAGCCATTGGAGATGTTTCTAATTTGGACCACATATTATTATTTATTACATTCATACTACCTATAATCCTTATATAATATTATATATTTAATAATATCATATTTTTTATTGACAAATTATAATGTTTATAAAATATTACACGATTGTTATTTAATTGTAATCTTAATTTTATTTTTAATTTTTTAATATTAACTTATCTATTTATACATAATTTATAAAATTTTAAATAAAATATAATAGGAGGTAAAATACTTATGTCTGAAAAAACAAAAACTTATATTAAAGCCATTATCATTCCCTTACTTGTGGGGGGAATAGTTGGATTATTAATCTCAAATCAAATTGATTATAATTCATTAAATAAGCCACCACTTGCACCACCTAGTAGTCTATTTCCTATAATGTGGACTGTTCTTTACTTTTTAATGGGATTATCTTATGGAATATTAGATTCAAATAATTTAATAACAACAAGAATTAATAATATTTACTACTTACAACTAGGCGTAAATGCATTATGGCCAATTGCATTTTTCATTTTAAAATGGAGACTATTTGCATTTATTTGGATACTACTATTAGTTGTTTTAATATGTATTATGATATATAGATTTTATGAAAAAAACAAAACTTCAGCTTATTTGCAAATTCCTTATTTAATATGGACTGCTTTTGCTTCATATTTAAACATTGCTATTTATCTACTAAATAAATAATGTCCCTTCAGGGACGTTTCTTAAAGAGACATGAATGTCCCTAAATGAAACGTCCTCAAAGGGACATTTTTATGCAAGAGTTCCCATTGGATCCCATGGATTTAGTTCAATAGGCTTTTTATTTAAATCGCTTTGCTCCATATCTGACATATATTTTTTATTTATAACTGCTTGATATACAAATTTATCAAACCATGAATCTGTTGCTACATAATAACCTTTATTGGCATGTTCATCTCCCCAACTATTTTCTATTTTCCACTTAGTTGGCTTATCACCATCTAGATTTACTCCTGTAATTACCATCGCATGATTCATAGCGCTATGTCTTGTATCTAGCATTGCTTCTTTAGACATTTGTGTATTAATTTGGAAAAGAGTATCTATATCAAATGATAAATCATCCCAAACTCCTTCATCTCTATCACCTGATTTAGAGCAATCACTTCCAAACCATACTGGCTCACCATCTTTTAGTTGAGAAATTACTAAAGTTTTAAATCTCTCCATTTCTTCATTTAAATATAAAACCCTTTTACCTTCAATAACATTTCCTAAATAATTTACTGTATATGTATTATAAAATGGTTTATCATCTGTTGGTGAATTTATTATACTTACATACTCATCAAGATTCACTTCAACATAGTCTTTCATAAATTCTTGTGGAGTTAGTCCTTTAATTATATTGTAATTTTTATCTTTATCTACATACTCAAAATTAAATGTTTTTGGTGGTACTCCAAATGAACTACATAATATTTTATAAACGTCCTCCATAATTTTTGTTTTTTTGTTTTCTATTTCTTCGAAGTTACCTTTAATACTTCGAATTTCAAATGCAAATTTTCTCATGATTTTATTTAATAAACTATCAATTTCTCTTGTATTAGAACTTTGAAATGTTTCAGGGAAAGAATCTTTTGGAACAACTCCATACTTATTTACAATATTTACAAATAAATCCCATTGACCACCATCTTCAATTCCATTAGTTAAAATAAAGTTTAAAGTTCTATCGTCTTTATCTCTATCTATTAGAGAAATAACAGATTCCATTAAAAAATTGCATTTTTCTAATTTATCAAAAAAAGCCACATAATTTTGAGACAATTCAAAATTTTCTAAATTATATTTTTTAGCAATTTTTTCTCTTAAAACGTTTAACCCTGCAAAAATCCAGCACCTTCCACTTGATTTTTGATTAGTAACAGGTAAAGTTTTTATATCAATTGAAAATCTATTTCTTGTATATTCAGTTTGTTCATTTACTCTAATTAAACTACTAATTTTATTTTTAGTAAGACTATGTCTTGCTAAAGTATATATATCTTTGTTTAAATAATCACTTTCTACATTTTTTAAAAATTCTTCACTTATTTCTTTCATTTGTATTCCTCCATTTAATTTAAATATACTATTTTTTACTATAATTATTTTAACAATACTAATTTTTCAAGTCAATAATGCTTATCCAAGTGCCACATCCAAAATCATCATAATTACAAATCCTATTGCTACTCCAACAGTACCAATATTAGAATGTTCTCCTGCTTGAGATTCTGGAATTAGTTCTTCTACAACAACATATATCATTGCACCGGCTGCAAAAGATAAAAAATAAGGTAAAACTGGTACAACTGCTCTAGTAAGCAATATAGTTATAATTGCACCTATTGGCTCAACAATTCCAGATAAAGTTCCATATAAAAAAGCTCTTGCTTTTGTTGTCCCTTCTGCTCTTAATGGCATTGAAATAATTGCACCCTCTGGAAAGTTTTGAATAGCAATACCTATAGCTAAGGCAAAAGCTCCTGCCATTGTAATACCAGTATTTCCAATTAGTGCTCCTGCAAAAGTCACTCCAACTGCCATTCCTTCTGGTATATTATGAAGTGTTACAGCTAAAACCAACATTGTGGTTTTCTTAAGTTTTGCTTTAATTCCTTCTGGCTTATCATTATTTAAATGCAAATGAGGAATTATACTATCTAATATTAAAAGAAAAATCATTCCAAGTAAAAATCCAATAGCAGCAGGTATCCATGCATTTTTTCCTTGTGATTCTGCCATATCAATTGATGGAATTAAAAGTGACCACACAGATGCAGCAATCATAACTCCAGATGCAAATCCAAGTAAAAGTTTTTCTAGCATTTTATTCATTTTATTTTTCATTAAAAATACCATAGCAGAACCTAAAGTTGTTCCTAGAAATGGTATTAATAAACCTAAAGTAAGTTCCATAAAATCACTCCTTCTATGGGGAGCCACAAGAGACGTTTCTGTTTTGGACAAAATGTCCTAAACAGAAACGTCCCCAATGGCTCCCATTTCTTCTTTGTTAAACTTTATAGCAGTAGGTCTGCCATGTGGACATGTATATGGATTATTAAGAACTAACAAATTTTGAATTAAGTAATCTACTTCTTCTCGAGTTAAATCCATACCTGCCTTTACTGCTGCTTTACATGCAACAGTTGCTATAAATCTCTCTTCTATATCTTTGAAAATTGTTCTATTAGTTGATAACATTTCATCTAAAATATCAAAAAATATATTCTTAGTTTTTCCTCTATATTCTATATCTGGAATGCCATTTACCTTAACAGAATTTTCTCCAAAAAACTCTAAATCAAATCCAATATTCGTAAAAAGCTCCATATTTTCTTTTATAAATTCTACTTCTTTATGTGT
>DJXP01000083.1 GCA_002449785.1 Clostridiales bacterium UBA7001 | reverse complement strand
AGTTTTCTTATTGTATCATATAAAAAAGGTTTATAATCTTCAATTGGAAGAGGTTCTTTGTATAAAATTGAGTTAAAACATGTAGAACTTACAAGTTCTATAATCATAAATAAAGTAACTTCAGGATTTTTAAGTTTAATATTATTTTCTTCAATTCCTTTTAAAAATAGTTGATAAATTCCGTCATCATTATTTTCATTATTTTCGTATAATTTATTAACAGTCTGATTATATGCGCCCCAAGATAAGTTTTTTGAAATAAACTTTAAAAGTATGTGATTCCTTTTTAATGCATTTATAACATGATTTATTATAAAAATAATTTGATCTTCTAATTTGTTAATATCTGTTTTCTTTCTTAAAGCTTTTAAAGCATCATTAAATAATTTTCGAGATTTTTTTATTATTAAAATATCACGAATTTCATATTTATCTTTAAAATACAAATAAAATGTACCTTTTCCAACATCAGCATTATCTACTATATCTTGAATTGAAGTATCTTTTAATCCTTTTTCAGTAAATAATTTAAATGCTGTATCTAACAATCTTGTTTCTTTGTTTTTTTCTATAATTTCTTTATCCATATTATTTCCTCATATATTTATTACTAATATTATTATTACACAAAACTGACTAATAGTCAATATTTTTATAAAAAGTATTGACTATTGGTCAGTGAGGTAGTATAATATGAAAAGTGACTAATGGTCATTTTTGAAATAATACAAATCAATAGAAAGGGATGAAAAATGTAATGAAGGAATTTGGTAGATTAATATGCAAATATAGAAAAGCAATTTTATTAATAGCTTTAATATTATTAATTCCAACTATTATTGGTATTAAATCAACTAGAATAAATTATGACATATTAGTATATTTACCAGAAAATATTGAAACTATTGAAGGAGAGAATATTTTATCAGATGAATTTAATATGGGAGCTTTTTCAGTAATAATATTGGAAAATATGCCAAATAGTGAAATACTAAAACTTGAAAAGGAAATAAGAAATCTAGATAATGTTGCTATGGTTTTAAGTTTAGCTGATGTTATGGGAGATAAGATTCCAATAGAAATGCTACCAGATAGTATAAGAGATATTGCATATAAAGATAACAGTACAATAATGCTTGCAACTTTTAAAGATGCGATTTCATCTGATGAGACAATGGAAACAATTCAAACTTTAAGAAATATTACTGATAAAAGAGTAAAAATTAGTGGAATGACTGCTGTACTAATAGATACTAAAGAATTATCAGATCAAGAAATTGTTATTTATGTTGGTATTGCTGTAGGTCTATGCTTACTTATATTGCAACTAGCATTAGACTCATATTTTGCACCAATTATTCTTTTGTTAAATATTGGATTGGCAATTCTGTATAATATGGGAACTAATGTGCTTTTGGGAGAAACATCATATATAACAAAGGCAATAAGTGCTGTTCTTCAGCTTGGTGTTACAATGGATTTTGCAATTTTTCTTTATCATAGTTACATTGAAGAGAAGAAAAAAATAGAAGATAAAGAAGAAGCTATGGCTACAGCTATTTCTAAGACAATAGTGTCTGTTACAGGAAGTTCACTTACTACAATAGCAGGATTTTTAGCTTTATGTAGTATGAGTTTTAGCTTGGGAAAAGATATAGGACTCGTTATGGCAAAAGGCGTAATGTTTGGAGTAATATGTGTTGTAACAATTTTACCAGCTATGATATTAGAATTTAATGGACTTATAGAAAAAACAAAACATAAAGAAATAATGCCAAAATTTAATCATATAAAAAACTTTGTTATGAAACACTATAAACTAGCAATTGTTGCTTTTCTTATTATTTTACCATTTGCATATAATGGATATAAAAAAACAGATGTGTATTATAAATTAGATAGCTCACTTCCAGAGACATTAAATAGTATTATAGCAAATAATGAACTTAAAGATAAATTCGGAATGGCTTCTACTGAGATGATATTAATAGATAAAAATATTTCAGATGTAAAAATTAATGAGATGTTAGACAAAATAGATAATATTGACGGAATAGAATGGACATTAAGTTTATCTAAAATTTCTAAATTAGGTATTCCAAAAGAGATGCTACCAAATGATTTATTAGAGAAAATAGAAAATGATAAATATCAATTAATTATACTAAACTCTAAATATGAGATTGCAACTGATGAACTAAATACACAAGTAGACAAAGTAAATAAAATAATAAAAGAATATGATGAAAACGGGATTTTAGCTGGTGAAGGACCGCTTATGAAAGACTTAGTCGAAATAAGTAATCATGATTTTAAAAGTGTAAATACCGTATCAATTGGAGTTATATTTATTATTATGATAATAGTTTTAAAATCTATTTCTTTACCTATTATATTAATTTGTGTAATTGAATTTGCTATTTTTATAAATATGGGGATTCCTCATTATACAAATACTGTATTACCTTTTATTGCATCAATTGTTATTGGTACAATTCAACTTGGAGCAACAATTGATTATGCAATATTAATTACAACAAAATATAAAAATGAAAGAATAAATGGGAAAAACAAAAAAGATGCAATAGAATTTGCACTTAGTACATCAATTAGCTCAATATTTGTAAGTGGACTTTGCTTCTTTGGTGCAACATTCGGAGTAGGTGCATATTCTAAATTAGAAATGATAGGTTCATTATGTACTTTAATGGCTAGAGGTGCAATAATTAGTATGTTAACAGTTGTAATTATGTTACCTGCGTTTTTATATGTTTTTGATAATATAATTTGTAAAACTACTTTAGACATGAAGAATATTGAAAATTAAATAAATATATGGTAAAATGTAATAGTAAACTTGAAATAAATTTCAAGTTGTATATATTTTTAAAATGTTAATAAAAAATATAATAATAGATTTAAGGAGGACATTTATGAATAGAAATATTAAAAAAGTTACAGCAATTTTAATTTTAATTGCTATGACATTTTATACAATGCCTATATTTGCATTTACAAATGAAGAAACAGTTTATTCTAAACTAAAATCAGATGGTGAAGAATATAAAACAATAGTTACAACAACAACAGATAATAATGGGGAAACGGTTAATAAGCAAGAGGAAATTGACAAAGATTTACCATTAGATGTGAAAATTACTTATAAACTAAATGGAGAAGAAATAAAGCCAGAAGAATTAGCAGGAAAATCTGGCAAAGTAAGTATTAATATAAAATATACAAACAAATCAAAAAAAGTAATGAATATAAATGGTAATACAGCTACAATGTATACACCATTTATAGTTGCTGTTGGAACAATTATAGATTCAGAGAATAATAAAAATGTAGAAGTATCTAAATTTGGGAAAGTAGTAAATGATGGAGACAGAACAATTGTAGTTGGAATTTTAATGCCAGGATTAGAAGAAAGCTTAGATTTAAGTGGAGAACTTGCAGAAATAGAAATACCAGATAGCATAGAAATTACAATGGAAAGTCAGAATTTTGAACTTTCAAATATTTTAACATATTCATCTCCAAACATTATTACAGAAGATTTCGATTTTAGTAAATTTGATGACTTATTTGATAATATGAATAAGCTTCAAGATGGAATGAATAAAATTATAGATGGTTCTAATAAATTATATGATGGAACCATAGAACTTGTAGATGGAACTACAAAATTAAAAGATGGAAGTGGAAAATTATCAAGTGGTGTAACTGAACTTAAAAATGTAGTAGCTAGTTCAATTAACGCATTAGTTAATGATAATTCAAATGCATTAGATGAAAACACACTTAAAGCTATTTCAAATCAAGCAATACAAACAGTTAGCAAAGAATTAAATGCAATAGGTGATAGTGCAGGAATGCAGGCTAAAACAAATATAGCTTCACAAAAAGAAGCGATTGGACTTAAAGCGGAAAATGGAGCTAAAAGTTCAATTGAAGGATTAAAACCTACTATAAAAAATCAAGCTAAAGAAGGTGCTATAAATAAAGTTAATACTGAAAAAGAAACAATAGGAAATAATGCTAAAGCACAAGCTGAAGAAGAAGCGAAGGGACAAATTGATACAATTGCAAATACAGCAGTAAATGATACATTATCAGATATAGAGACAAAAAAAGCAGGAATTGTAAGTGATTTAAAAAACAAAATAAAAGAACTTTTAGCAGGAA
>DJXP01000037.1 GCA_002449785.1 Clostridiales bacterium UBA7001 | reverse complement strand
TGTGTACAATATTTTGGTATTGTAAGCAAGTTAAAAACATAATAAAGTAAAGTGTGATTTTTAAAATTTAACATTTGTAAAAATATAAGTAATAACATATAATACAAATAATTCAAAAACTGCCAACAAAGTTGACCATTTGTTGACGGCATATAATAATTTTAGTACAAATAATTACAAATAATACAAATAATATTAAAGTTTCCCAGTGCTAAAAACACATAATACAAATAGTATTTTATAATACAAATAGTACAAAGTTTTCCCCTACATGTGGAAGTGGTAAGAAATACAAAAATTGTTGTGGTAAGAATGCATAAATAACTTGTTTTTAGAAAGTGTATCCAAGGAAACTTGAGGTACACTTTTTTGTTTGATATTTATAAAATTCAAATTATAAATAGAAAATTTGATAGAAATGTTGATTATTAAATAATAACATGATACAATACAAATGTTCGCAAAAAGAAGGAGGATTATACTATGGATAAGATAGATGGAGATATTATTATATATCAAACAGAAGATGGTTTAACAAAAATAGATGTTAAGATTGAAAATGAAACAGTATGGTTATCTCAGCAACAAATGGCAGAATTATTTAGTACATCAAGAACAAATATTATAGAACACATAAACAATATTTATTCAGAACAAGAGTTAGAAAAGAATTCAACTTGTCAGAATTTCCGACAGGTTCAAAAAGAAGGGAATAGAAGTGTTACAAGAGAAATTCCATTTTATAATTTAGATATGATTATGATAATGGAGAGCTAGGTTGGTTAGATCCTGAATATCAGAAAGATATAATTTTTAAATTTAATTCTGGAAATAGACTATATAGATTAATCAGTTATTTAGCTGAATTTAAAGAATCTGTTTCAAAAAAAGATCTTGGAAAAGATGAATTTGCATATAATCCAGAAGATAGTGGATATCATTATATGACATTTAATCCTAATGAAAGCCTTTAATAAAAAAGTATTTAATATGATGGCAATTCTTAATTGAATTGTCATTTTTTTATGGAAAACTTTTTTATTTTTAGTATTGACACAGACAAAAGTATGTGTAATAATATTAACAGACAGATGTCTGTTAATGGAGGTGTTATATGGAAAAATATCTTAAAAGTATTCCAGATTCTGAATTAAAAGTAATGATGATTATATGGAATAATTCAAAAAAAATGTCAACAGGAGAAATTTTTTCGGAATTGAAAGATGAAACCGAATGGAAATTATCAACTTTACAAATTATTCTAACAAGACTAACTGAAAAAGGTTTTTTAAAAAATGAAAAAGTCGGAAGATATAATTATTACTATGCATTAATTGATGGATCAGAATATACCAAATTTGAAACACGTAATTTTATTAAAAAAATGTATAATAATTCTAGCAAAAAATTAATAGCTTCACTAATTGAAGATGATAATAGTCTTTCAGATGAAGATATTAAAAAGATAAGGAATATTTTAAATAAAGGTGGTGTTTAGTATGCTACAAAACACTTTTCAAAATATAGTAATTATAGGAAGTATATTTACTATTAGCATTTTGCCACTTTTAATATATTTATCTAAATATAAAAATAAATATAATATAAAAAGTATATATAACATATTTTTTATTATAACTATAATTTTACTTTTACCAATTTTAAACATTAAAATAAAAGTAAATGATTTTAATAAACATGAAGATTTAACTACTATTCAAACTGAAACGGAGTCAAATGACTACAATATTCATGAGCAAGAGAAAAATATAAATAATTTACAAAACATTAATAATATTTATGATACAAACATAGAAATTAAAAATAATTATATTTATAAAGTTTTTGAGCTTTTACCATATAGTTGGATATTTTTAATGGCAATTATATTTTTATATAATATAATTATTTATTTTACTTATATTCATAAATTAAAAATAGTATATATAACTGATGAAGAGATAGAAAATATTATTTATAAAATAAAAAATGATGTTAATATTAATAAAAAAATTTATTATGCATTTTCTTCAAATATATCTACACCAATAACAATTGGATTTCTAAAAAAACAAATAATACTTCCAATAAATAATATTGATTACAATGATTATAAATACATATTAAAGCATGAAATATTTCATATAAAAAATAAGGATATTGAATTTAAATATTTGTTATTTATACTTAATTGTATTTATTGGTTTAATCCTATAATTTATCTATTAATAAATGAATCAAATGAAGTTATTGAATTAAATTGTGATTATAATGTTTTTAAAAATGAAACATCAAATTATAGAATTGAATATGGAAAAGTTTTGTTAAAACAGATAGAGAGTAATAGGAACAATAAATATAAGTTACTAACAAATTTTGCTAGTCAAAGGAGGAATATAATGAATAGATTTTCTAATATTGTAGCAGTCAAAAAAAAGAAAACAAGCTTTTGGATTAGTCTTATATTAAGTATCGTGGTTATTATAGTTTTACTTTTGATGTTATTTACACCGAATGTTAATATTGCTACAACAGATACGGATGTAAATGAATTAAACATAAATAAAGAAATTGAAAATACAATTGTAGAAGAAAAAACTCAAGAAATTGAAAACACTAAAGAAGAAAAAGATGAACTAATAGAAAATAAAAATTTAAAACAAATAGTAGAAGATAAAAACGAAACTGAAATAGTTAATAATCAAATACAACAAGATACAGCAAAAATAACTACTCACGAAAATGAATCAGTTAATGATAGTATTCCCGTACAAGAGAAAAATGATGAAATAAAAGCTGAAAACAACGAAGTTAAAAGTGTTAATTCGGTTGAAAATCAATCTAATATCAGTAATAATTTCATAAAACCAGTAGAAGGAACAGTTGGTGCAAAATTTTATAATAATAATCATACTGGAATTGATATAGTAGCAGAAGAAGGAACTCCTATTAAAGCTGCAGCTTCAGGAACTGTTTTATTTGCAGGATATAAGGGAAGTTATGGGAATTTGGTTTTAATTAGACATGCAAATGGTACTCAAACTTATTATGCTCATTGCAGTGATACAAAAGTTTCAGCTAATCAAAGTGTTAATCAAGGAGATATAATTGCAACTGTTGGAAGCACAGGAGATTCAACAGGACAGCATTTACATTTTGAAATAAGAGATAGTAGCAATACACCTTTAGATCCACAAAACTTCATTTATTAAATAATTAAATATAAAGTAGAGAAGTTGGTAAAAATGAAGTGAACCCAAATTGTTAGACAAAAAAGTTTAACAAGGAGGGTTTATTTTTATTTTTTATTAATTAAAATATGTTATAGCAAGTACTGAATTTGTTGAAACGAAATTCATAAATAATAAACTTTTCTGTAATAGCAAGCATTGAATTTGGCTATCCGCAAATTCGAAATAATAAAATATCAAAGTTTTATTATTTATTTATGGGGCATAGTCCCAATCCCCATTTTGTGGTTAGAATTATTTTATGATAATTGATATTCAAGGATTTATATGATATATTTTAATTACTTTAACGTTTACAAGATAAGTAATATTGTTAACAAGCTGAATAAAGAAAGATAAATAGTAATTTTTTGTTATGATTGGAGGAAAATAGTATGTCTGAAAAGGATAAAATGTTAGCAGGGGAGTTATATGATGCTAACTATGATGAAGAACTAATAAATGAAAGATTAAAAAACAAAGATAGATGCTATGAATACAATAATATAAAGCCATCTAATATAGAAGAAAGAACTAGAGTTTTGGATGAAATATTAGGAAAACATAAAAATAGTTTTTATATTGAACCACCTTTTTATTGTGATTATGGATATAATATTGAAGTAGGAGAAAACTTTTATTCTAATCATAATCTTGTGATATTAGATGGAAATAAAGTTATATTTGGAGATAATGTTTTTATTGCACCTAATTGTAGTTTTTATACAGCAGGACACCCATTAGAATATGAACAAAGAAATAAGGGCTTGGAATATGCAAAACCTATCAGAGTTGGTAATAATGTTTGGATAGGTGGTAATGTTGTTGTATTACCTGGTGTTACAATAGGAGATAATGTTGTTATTGGGGCAGGAAGTATTGTTACAAAGGATATTCCATCAAATGTTGTAGCAGTTGGAAATCCTTGTAGGATTATAAAAGAGATATAAAGACAAATTACAATTTATTGAGATGTTTACAAGATTTTGGTGTTGTTAACAAATTAAGTAATATTGTTAACAAGTTAGACAA
>DJXP01000051.1:2151-3050 GCA_002449785.1 Clostridiales bacterium UBA7001 | reverse complement strand
TTAAAATATAAAAACTTCCTAATTGAAAAGCTAATTCTATTATTGAATGAGTTATAACAGAAGTTAGAATAGGAAAAGAAAATAAATTTGAATTAACATAATGATATGTAAGCTCTGAACTTGGCTTTTGTATGGCTAAGAAAAATTCAAGCGGAAAAACAAGGAGTATATCAATAAAAAAAAATTGATAATCATTTAAATAAGTATTATAAACCATCATCAAAATAAGACAAAAGAATTGAATAATAGAATATAACATCATAAATTTAAAAGTACACATAGAGGTAGATAAAGAGCATTTTCCTTCAATGAGTAATTCAAAAACACAAGAAACATCATTAATTCTACTATTAAAATGACCAGCAATTGATGCCTCTCCTTCAGAAAGAGACACACTAACATGAGCTGTTCTTAATGCTGAACAATCATTTGCTCCATCTCCGCACATTAAAGTCATAAAGCCTTCTTTTTTAAAAGCTTCGACTAATAAAGCTTTATGATTTGGAGCCATACGTGCAAAGACTCTTCCATTTTTTAATACGAGTCTAAAAGCGTCATGAGCACTTTTAAATAATTCATCTTTTTTTTTCATGTATCGATCATTAAGCAAAAAAAGGCGTTCAAATGTTGGCCCTGATATGGCTATACCAAATGAATCATCTTTGCAAAGAGTATAAGGAACTTTCTCTTCTATCATTAATTTAGGTATAAAGGATCCTTTACTTTTTTGAGACATTATTGAATTTGATCGGGATAAAATAACAGAATTATTATCTTCATCTTTTAGGAAATTATTTTGATTTATATTTTTTAATTTTTTTTTATATGCAGATTCCATATTTTCTCCTTGGTTTATATTTTCAGGGGGATAAAAATCATATAAAGTATTAGTTGTTTTT
>DJXP01000051.1:0-1981 GCA_002449785.1 Clostridiales bacterium UBA7001 | reverse complement strand
CATCTTCTAATTTTTCCCATTTTAATTTATCTATACCATTTACATTTTCAATACTACAAGAAATCATTTCTTGATTTTTTCTAATTAAATTGCAATCTTTTGAAACGCAAATTGCTGTAAGTATATTATCACCAGTAGCCATAACCATTCTTAAATCAGCATTATCAAATTTTTCTAAACATTCCTTTGTTTTTTCTTTTAATTTATTTTGAACAATGAGTAACCCTAAAAATATCATATTTTTTTCAACAATATCTCTTCTTATTTCTTGACTCTGTTTGAAACTCATTTTTAAACTTTTAGCGGCCATACCTAAAACTCTGTATCCTCTAGTTGTATAATTATTTAAAGTTTCATCAAAAGATTCAGGAATTGTTGACGGATCACATAATTCTTTTATTTTTTCAGGAGAACCTTTACAAAAAACTTTAAAGAAATCTTCATTTATATTTTTACCAATTACTGTCATTCTTTGTAATTTACTACTAAAATCAAATCTTTTTGCAATAGCAATTTCATATCTATTTTTTAATTTTTCATTCAAATTATTATTGTCTTGAAAAGATAAAACCATATCTTCTTCGCATTTTGGTCTTATATAATTTAAAATTAAAGAATTTACAGAATTATTATTATCAGCACTATTATTTTCTTTTAAAATCCATCCTGTGCTTTCGAACATTTGTATATCAATAGGATCTCCTAATAATTTTTCTTTAACATATGTTAATTGATGGCAGCAAGCTAAACATTCGACATAGTATTGTAATAAATCCTTATTAAAATCTTTTATACTTTTATCAGCTCTTTTGAAATGTTCAATTACTGTATTTGAATAATTTTCACAACTTTCAGTAAATTTATTGAATTCAAATTTTTTATTTCCATTTATTTTAGTAGTAACAAATCCTTTTATATCTAAATGATCTTCAGTTAAAGTTCCTGTTTTATCAAATACTAATATATTGATTTCTCCTGATCTATTTAAACGATCTCTTTGAATACACATAATTTTTTTATCTTTTAAACGAGATATACCCATACTGACTCCTATGACAAGACAAGCCGGAAGAGAAGCTGGTACAGCAGTACCAAATAAATCAAAGAAACGATAAACTATTTCCCCTGCAGAATTCTTATGATCTACTATTAAAAATTTAAGAACGACACCAAAGCCAACAAGAGTAAATATACTCATAATTATAATATATTTAATAGAATCATGAATAAATTGGCTTTTTTCTTTTTTTGGATGGAGAATACCTCTAATTAAATTTCCTTTAAATGTATTATAACCCGAATTAAATACAATTCCCATTATTTTATTATTTCCGATTTTTCTTTTCTGAATTATTTTAGTACCAGCAAATAAAATAAATTTTTCATAACTTGAATTAGTTGTATCATAAATATCATTGGTACCAATCATTCTCACTTTAATAACTGGTGTACTTTCACCTGTTAACATTGATTCATTAATAATTGCTGAACCACTTATTATTATAGTATCGCAAGGTAATGAAAGTCCTTCTTCAGGTAATTCGTATACATCACCTGGAACTAATTCAGTAGAATCTATTTCAACTCCTTCCATTACTTCATTATTTTCGTTTTTTCTATAAACTTTAACAGGACAAGAATATCTTGATATTTCCTCAATATGTTTCATGTTTTTACGTGTCTCTAAAACACCTATTAATATAGCTATAGCAAATACAAGAAAAATCGCAATTCCATAAAGTAAATAGCCTGTAAAAACAAATATAAGTACAATAATTAATATCCATAAATAATAAGGGTCCGTTAATTCATTAAATAGAATTTTGCAACAAGAACTTAATTTTACATCTAGATCACAAATTCCGAAAATATTTCTCATATAATTAATTTCATTTGGATTCAATCCAGTAGAATATTTATCAACTATCATTGAATTAGTAGTCTTAATATAATAATTTAATGCTTCAAATTCATCTGTTCT
>DJXP01000002.1 GCA_002449785.1 Clostridiales bacterium UBA7001 | reverse complement strand
TGAAATTATACAATTTACAGATGATGATAAAAAAGAAATATTATTAAATATTGGGAAAACTTCAAGAAAATATAATTTATATCTTCAAACTTGTGGCACAGATGTAAATTATGAGGAATTTGGAATTCATAAATCTGGTTGTACCACTCCTGAAATATTAGAAATGGCAAATAATGTTAAATATAAAAATATCAAGGGAAAAGGAATGAGAAAAGAGTGCCATTGCTTGCAGAGTAGAGATATAGGTGCATATGATACATGTATAAATGGATGTAAATATTGTTATGCAAATAAAAGGCCAGAATTTGCTGTAAAAAATATTAAATTACATAACAAAAATTCACCTATACTAATTGGTGACTTGAAAGATACAGATAAAATAATTATTGCAAAACCAGAAAGCTATATAAAAGAATATAATAATAGTTTTGAACAAATGAGTATAATATAGGAGGGAACTATAAAATGATAAATATTGAATTTATAGAAAAATTAGATGAAGATACATATAAAATACTAGATGATGAGTTTAATAAATATGCCATAAAGAACAATGTAAAATGCAATTATAAATCTTTTTCATATGTTGCCAAAGAAAATAACAATATAGTAGGTATTATAACAGGTCATTCTTATTATAATGAAGTTTTTATTAGTGATTTAATTGTTAAAGAAGAATATAGAAATAAACATTTAGGAACTGAATTAATAAATAATGTATTAAAAGAATTTAATGGAAAAGGTTTTGATAATATAAATCTTACTACATATGAGTTTCAAGCACTTGAATTTTATAAAAAATGCGGATTTGAAATAGAATTTGTAAGGAAAAATAAAGAGAATCCAATGCTTAATAAGTATTATTTAGTAAAATATTTTGGTAGATGAAATGGGGAAAAAGATGCAAAGATGTAGATGGTGTAATTTAAAAAATAAATTATATGTAAAATACCATGATGAAGAATGGTGCAAACCTAATTTTGATGATAAATATCTATACGAAATGCTAATTTTGGAGTCTTTTCAAGCAGGTCTTTCTTGGGAATGTGTTTTAAATAAAAGAGAAAATTTTAAAATAGCTTATGATAATTTTGATATAAATAAAGTTTGTTTATATGATGAAAATAAAATAAATGAATTATTAAGTAATAAAGAAATAATTAGAAATAAATTGAAAATTAAGGCAAGTATTAATAATAGTATAATTTACAAAAAAATTATAAATGAATATGGGTCATTTTATAATTATTTAAAAACTTTTACAAATGGTAAAATTCTTTATGAGATTGATAAAACGACAAATGATTTATCAGATAATATCAGTAAAGATTTGCAAAAAAGAGGAATGAAATTTGTCGGAAGTACTATTATTTATTCATATTTGCAAGCAATTGGAATTATATATTCACATGAAAAGGACTGTTACTTGTTTAAAGAAGTTGACATAAATGCAGAAAGATGATAAAATGTTTACTAAATGTAATTGAAAGAGGATAGATAAATGGGGAAAAAAGAAAAACATAAAAGTAGTGACAAAAATGATAATTTAAGGCCAACTATAAACAAACAAGAAGCTTACCTAAGAATTAGAGAATTATTAAGAGAATATAAACAAATTGTTTCATTAGGTGATGTGACTCAAGGTAAAAGATTATTAGAATGTTTAAATAGTATTTTAGAAAATTTAAAGTATTTTCCAGAATATATTAATGAAAAAAGCATAAATACAATACTTAAAGAAGTTCAAATTTCAGATGAAGACTTGAATAAGTATACTAGACTACTTAATATATATAACAGTTTAAATGATGAACTTGAAAAAAGTAATTTGGGGCTAGAATCAGATACTGTAAAAACAGAATTAGATAGAAGAATTGAACAAATAACAGAAAATGAGCATTCAGCTGATATAGATGATGGAAATAAAAAAGATTATACTAAAATAGCAAATAAAATAAACTACTTAAGTGAAATGGCAGAAATAATATCTCCGATAATGCAAGATCCAGAAATAAATTCAATTATTGCTACATTGAGTCAGTTCTTTGATAGAGACTTAACAAAGCATAGGTTGACAATAAGTGAAAAAGACAAAATTAGGGATAGAATAATTGGATTTGAAAAAAGAAGAAAATTAAGAAATTCCAGAGGCGAAGAACTTGAAGATATTTATCTATATCATGATACTGATTTGATTAGTGAAGAAAAAATAGGTGAGAATTATTATATATTAATAAGAGATGAGTATAAAAAATCTAGAAAAACAGAAATACATACAATGAATGGAATATATGAAATTGATGCATCTGATAAAACCAATGTTGGACTTAGTCATATATTTACAAGAGATGGAAAAAATTGTACATTAGATGTTTTTATGCCCATAGAACCTGATGGTTTTGAAAAAGTAAATTTCTCAAAGCAAAATAAAGAAGATGAAATATACATGAAAATAGGTAAAAAAGATTATTCGGTTCATAAAAGAAGTGGCAGTTCTGAAGCAGTTTTTTATTATGATTCTAAAGAAGATGTTTTAAATGCAAGACCTAGTAGGAGTGAAAGAAGAAAAGAGGGAAATTCAATAAACCTACTTAGTTTTTTGGTTCCAAAAATTATTGAACCAGAACTTGATGCTACGACATGTAGTGCAATTAAACATAGTATAAAAGGAGTTCTTCCAAAAGAAGTACTAGAGTTGTATAGAACGACTAATCCTGAAATTGCAAGTTTAATAGAAAATTATGGTGTTGAAGTTCAAGAGAATAGAATTAGTAAGATCTCTTTACCAATTAAAGGTATTTCAGCACATAAGCCTGAAGATAATAATGGTAAAAAACGAAGAAGCACTCCAGAAGATCATGAAGAACCAGAATAGTTTAAATAACCCTTTTCATAAAGGGTTTATTTTTTTCTTAAATATGATATAATTATTTTGGTAAAGTATATTAAATTTTAGGAGGCATTTATGATTGAAATTAAAAATGTTACTAAAAAGTATGGAGATAATGTTGCTATTTCTAATATATCATTTAATGTAAATAATGGTGAAATTTTTGCATTTATTGGTCATAATGGTGCAGGGAAAACAACCTTAATAAAATCTATTGTAGGAATACATGAGTTTGATAGTGGAGATATTTTAATAAATGGAAAGTCAATTAAATTAAAACCAGTAGAATGCAAGAAAGAAATGGCATTTGTACCTGATAATCCAGAATTATATGAAAACATGAAAGCAATTGATTTTATAAATTTTGTTTGTGATATGTATGAAGTAAGCCAAGATATAAGAGAAAAAAACATTGTAAAATATGCTAAAATGTTTGAAATTGAAAATAATTTAAATGATGTAATCAGTTCATTTTCACATGGTATGAAGCAAAAAGTTGCTTTAATTTCAGCGTTAGCACATAATCCTAAAGTTTTAATTATGGATGAACCTTTTGTGGGATTAGACCCAAAAGCTGTATTTGATGTAAAAGAAATAATGAATGAGATGATAAAAGATGGAAAAATAATCTTCTTTTCAACACACATTTTAGATGTTGCAGAAAAATTGTGTTCAAGAGTTGCAATAATAAAAAAAGGCGAATTAATTAAAGTTGGAAATATGGATGAAATTAAAGGTGATAAGAGCTTAGAAAAAGTATTTCTTGAATTAGAGGGATAAAAAACACAAAAATTACTTAAGTAGAAACTATAAAAGGGAAAGAGATATAAAGTGGATTTTGAAGAAGAACTTGAAAAAATAGATAAAAAGTTTGAAGAAGAACTAAAAAATATAAAAGGTAGTAGTAGTATTAATGAATTGAATAAAAAATATGTGAAAGAATATGATGAAGTTAAGATTAAACACAAATTAATTTTTAATTATTCAGAAATTTTTTTTGATGTTTTTATTTTTGATAGAGATAAAGACAATCTTATAGTTAAAGAAAATAAAAAAAGTAAAAAGTTATACACATTAAGTGAAAATTGTTTAGATACAATAAAAAAAATCATTTTTGATAATAAAATATATAAATTAAAGGAAATTAAAAATGTTGGCACATATGGTGGAAAGCAGGGGATGTTCTTTTTTTCTAATCATTCTAAAAGAATAAACATATATGCTAATAATATTTTTAGTTTGAAGAAAACGATAGGAAATTATAATGCGAAATTCTTAATGAAGGTTTGTGATAATATTAATAATGTGTTAAAAGCTGAATTAAATATAACTTTAGACTTATATTAATTATATAAGTTTAAATATATACAATAAATAGATGACAGAAGGAGAAATTTTATGAAAAAATTATTATCGTTAATAAAGGCATGTATGTCTGATAATATGAGCTTATTTAGAATAAAAACCAAAAGTCAATCAAAAAAAGCAAAATTAATATTACCTATATTTTTATTTATGTTTATCTTTTTTTATATTGTTGGCTTTTCTAATATGATAATAGAACCTCTAATTGAAATAAATTCAGAATATGTATTATTAACATTGTTTGTAACATTTACTACTATTATTACATTTGTAGAAGGAATATATAAATCTGGAAGTTTATTATTTAACTCAAAAGATGACAATTT
>DJXP01000007.1 GCA_002449785.1 Clostridiales bacterium UBA7001 | reverse complement strand
AATTCGAAAATTTCAATAATAATAAAAAGAGGATTATTTCTAATTCTGGCAAAAATATTTTTATCCCCATCAACAACTCTACAATTTAATTGATTAAATAAAGTATATAAAACAAAAATATTAAAAATCATAGTTAATTGAACCGGTGCTCCTTGATTTTGTGTATATAATTTAAAAGCTCCAGATAAATTCCCAGTATTTACATATTCTCTACACATAGGATTATTCATCATTTCTTTTTTTATCGGTACATGATTATGCCAAAAGTTTTTAACACCATAAATAATTTTATGAGGGTCAGTCATATCACCAGGTAATACTCCGAAACATTTATATATAACTTCATTTTCTGAAATTCGTGCTAAATCTTGTTCTTGAATGAATTTAGGCCCGAATAAATATATAGTCATAAGAATTATAAATTGAAGTGCAGTTTGTAAACTTACATGTTTAATCATATTTCTTGTTATTATATTTTCTGTTCGTTTCGTTGGCTTTCTTTTCAATAAACCATCATGAGGAGGTTCTGTGGTTAAAGTTAAAGTAGCTAAAGAGTCCATGATTAAATCTATCCAAAGCATTTGTATAGATTTAATAGGTGTTTGTGAGCCAATACAAGAACATATTACAATAAAAGAACAAACCGTTAAATTAATAACCAATTGGAATTGAATAAATTTTCTTAAATTATCAATTATATTTCTTCCGTATTTTATCGCACTTACTATTGACGAAAAATTATTATTCATTAATATTATATCACTCGAATTTTTCGCGATATCAGTTCCATTAAACATTGAAAAACCAACATCGCATTTAGATAAAGCTGGAGCATCATTGGTTCCATCACCGGTTACTGCTACAATATAATTTAATTCTTTTAAACCTACTACTAATGCATATTTATGAATAGGTTTTGATCTTGCCATTATTTTTAAATTCGAAACAATTATTTGGAAATTATCCATGTTTTTAATAGTATCATTTTTCAATTTTTGTATAGGCACATTTAATTTTCTAGAAATTTGTTCAGCTTCTGCATTTGTTTTGGGGCATTTGCATTCATTAGAAGGTAAATTGCAAGTAGAGCATACTAAACCTCCAATAATATCATAAAAGATATCCCCATTAATTTCAACAGGAGGATTCCTCAAATTTTCTTCTTCTGATTCAACATTTGGAGCCAAAGCACAATCATGTGATATTATATTGCACTCTTTTGCTATAGCATGTGCCGTTTGGATATTATCTCCCGTAACCATAATGACATTAATAGAGGCTTCTTTGCATTTGATAACAGCTTCTCTAACACCTTTTCTTATTATATCTCTTATACCAAAAATTGCAAGAAGAACTAAATTATTTGTGTCAATATTTTCATCTAATTCATTAAAATCATCCTCGGTGACTTCCTTATAACATATATATATTGTTCTTAGCATGTCATTATTACAATTTTCAATTTGTTCTTCTAAATGTTTAATATCTTCCTTGGTTAATTCGTTTTTGATACCAGTATCAGGATCTATATAATATTTACAAAATTTTTTAATATTTTCAGCTCCGCCTTTAGTGAATAATTTATATGTGCCATCATTTTCTTTAATAAATGTTGTCATTCTTTTTTTGTAAGAATCAAAAGGAATTTGCTTTTTGTCTTCTTTAGTATATTTATCTAAAATTTCTGATACGGGGGATTTAACTCTGTATAAAAAATTGATAAGAGCTTTATCTGTTTTATTTTTGCTTTCGCATTCTTCCAAATCTCCATTAACATCAGGTTTAGTGAAATAATTAATAATACAATCGACATTCACTGATAAAGCTGTTCTTAATAAATTCCAATAAGTTTCATTTTCGAAATATTTTTGATGTTCTTCTCTTATTTTAGTCGCGATACAAACACCTTCTTCTAATTTTTCATCTTCGAGAGAAATTTCCTCTTTTTGTGTCACTATTTTAACAACATTTAATTCATTTGTGGTTAAAGTACCTGTTTTATCTGTTAAAATATAATCAGCCCCTCCCATCGTTTCACACGAATGCATTTTTCTTACTAAATTATTTTGGTCCATTAATTTCTTGATTGAAAATGCTAATGTTAAAGCAACAGCCATGGGTAACCCTTCGGGTAATGCTATGGTTATTATTACTGTTGTTATCATGATATTTTCTAAAATGCGAGGGAATAAATAAACTTTTGGATGAAATTTATCCATTTTTTGATCGTGATGTTCGTGGTTATCATGCTCTTTATGATTTTTATGGACCCAAGAATGGATATCGCCTTTTATATTATAGAAAATTTTAAAGTCAGAAATATAAATGAAAATTAAATTAATAGTAAGACATAAAAATGTAGCAACTCCAGCACAAATAGCAAAGGTGCTTATTTTTTTAGCTAAAACGTCTAATTTTTCTTGCAATGGTGTAATTTTTTCATCTTTTGAATTATCCACCATTCGTCTGATTTTTCCTTTTGTGCTTTTTTCTCCAACACATATAATCATCGCCTTTCCATTGCCTTTAATGCAATCAGTTCCTGATAAAATAATCGGCGTTGCCATTTTAGCTGATTTATTTTCAATGCAATCTTCATACAATTCTTTACTTACTAATTTGCTCTCACCAGTTAAACTACTTTCGTCGATTTTTATTCCGTTTCCTTCTAATAAAAGACAATCAGCCGGCATTGTCTCACCTGATGTAATATGTATAATGTCACCTACTAGTAAAGCATCAGCTTTTAAGTCTTTGATATTTTTATCACGAACTGTTTTGAAAACGGTCCC
>DJXP01000073.1 GCA_002449785.1 Clostridiales bacterium UBA7001 | reverse complement strand
TCTCCAAGTCCTGCTCTTTGCAGTTCTTCTGGTGATGCTCCATCTGTTAACCTATGAATCAAAGTACCTACCATTTCAAGATGTGCAAGTTCTTCAGTTCCAATATCATTTAATAATGCTTTTGATTTTGTATCTGGCATTCCAAACCTTTGAGACAAATATCTTAGTGAAGCTCCAAGTTCACCATCTGGTCCTCCGTATTGAGATATAATATTTTTAGCCATTTCTGGATTTCTGTGTTTTATATTTATTGGATATTGTAATGCTTTAACATAATAATACATTCTAATAAGCCCCCCTTTCCCAAGGCCATGGATTATCTATCCAGTCCCAAGAATTATCTGATTGATTAAAATTTACAGTAAGTGGTCCATATTTTCTTTGATATTCATCTATTAGTTTTACAACTTTATTACTATATTCATTATGCATTCTTATTGCTCTTCTATCATTTGGATGAGTATCTAGATATAAAACCAAGTCATTAATCACAAAATTTAATGACATAATTTCACTTAGCAATTCTTTTTTGTTATTAATATTACAACTTAAGTCTTCCATTTTATCTACCTCCATTCCTTAAATAATTAATAAAACCAATTGAATCTCCAGGCATATAAGGACTTACAAGTTCAGGAAATAAAGTTCCATTTTTAAGGGAAACTTCAGGAGAAAATGTTTTATTTAAAGTTTGATTTGGAGTATAAGCATGACCATATAAAAAATTGTTTGGAAATGGATTATTATTTATATTATTATTAAACATATAATTATAATTTGAACTATTAAACTTATCCGTATTGTTACAACCACAATTATTCATAATAAAAACCTCCTTTTTATTTAGAACAAATAGCATTGTTCTATTAATATTATTATGCAGTAAACATAATTGTGGTTCATAAAAGGGGCAGTGTAATCCACTGTCCCTTTTGGCTCTTATCTTTTAATTTTATTTGTAGTTGTTTTTACAAATTCTTTATCTCTTATTTCAATTTCTGAAATTCTTTTATAATATGCTAAGGCTTTACAAACATCTCTTATATCTAATTTAACTTTTTGATGAATATCATCCACATTTAATTCTTTAACTTTTTCTTCGTTTAAGAATAATTCCGCTATTAATGCTGTCTCTTGTCCACTCTCATTTCTCTTTGATTTAACAATTGCTTCTTGAATATAAGGTACTTTTAAAATATAATTTTCAATCTCTTCTGGATAAACATTTTTACCATTATCTAGAACAATTAAATTTTTCTTACGGCCATTTATCACAAGTTGACCGTTTTTATTTAGATGTCCATAGTCTTCTGTATTAAACCAACCATCTTTTAAAACTCTATCTGTTTTTTCTTTTTCTTTATAGTAACCCATCATTACAATATCACCTTTAACACATATTTCTCCATCTCCTTCTGCATTTTTGTTTTCTAACTTAATCTCACAACAAGGAAGTACTATACCAACAGTACTACTATCATTACATCTTTTGCTATTTACACTAACTAGAGGCGAACATTCTGTAATTCCATATCCATTTAATAGTACTATTCCTATATCATTAAAAAACTTTCCTATTTCTGGCCTTAAAGGAGCTCCGCCACATATTATAGTTTTTAAGCTACCACCAAATGCCTCATGAATAGATTTAAATAATTTATATCTTAAATCTATGCCTACTTTTCTTAATATGTTACTAATAGGAATCATAACTTTTAAAGTCTTATCTTTTTTTGTTTTTTTTGCATTTGCCCATATATTCTTGTAAAACACTTCTGCAAAAGCAGGTACTAAATATATACAATTAGGCTTAAATAAATTTAAATTTTTTAATACATTTTTTAAACTATCATTTATACATATACATGAATGATTAAAAATTTCAATTATTATTCCTGCAACTGCTTCATAAGTATGATGATATGGAAGAACTGATAAGCATCTATCTCCTATTTCTGCAACCATAAGTCCATAATTGGCAACGCTTAAAATATTATGTTCTGTAAGCATTACTCCTTTAGGATCTCCTGTTGTACCAGAAGTATATACTAACATTCTAAGCTCATTGGAATCAGTTTTTAAGTCATAAAATTTTTTATTTCCATTTTTGTATTCTTTTTTACCTTCAGTTATAAAGCTTTTATAAGACAATTTTTTACTATCTATATTTTCTTCTTGATTTAGTCCAATAAAATATTTTATATTTGGAAGTTCTTCAGATATTTTATCTATCCAGTCTTCATATTTTTTGGAATAAAATAGCACTTCACTTTCACTATGTTTTAAAACATTTATTACACCTTCTATTGGAAGCTCCTTATCAATTGGAACAAATACACCATTTCCTTGTAACATTGTAATATACACTGTTATCCATTTATAACTATTTTCTCCAATAATTGCAACATGTTTATCTAATACATTGTATTTAGATAATGCTGTACCTAAATAAATTGTATCATCAATAAATTCTTTATAAGTTACTTTTACTATTCTTTCTTTTTCAATTTCATCTTTATATTCAAATGCATTTTTTTCGCCAACTTCTTCTTTAGCAATTTTAAGCATTTCTCTAACACTATTCATAAATCTAACTTCATTATATTTATAACCTTTTTTCACTTTTTATTTCCTTTCTTAAGTTCATTTCTTTACACATTATATATTTATCTCGACTACCAGTCAAGTTTTTATTAATAATACTTGACCGTTCATTCAAAATGTGTAATAATAGCATAAAAGTGGAGGTTTGAATAATGACTCGTGAAGAAATGAAAGATGAAAATAGAAATAATTTCTTAAATTCAGCATATGATTTATTCATAAAAAAGCGGAATTGAAAACACTTCTATACAAGACATTGCAAACCAAGCTGGACTTGGTAAAGGAACTTTTTATACCTATTTCAAAGACAAATATGAAGTTAAAAACTTATTAATATACATAAAAACTAATGAGCTCTTTTTATCTGCTTATAAAAAACTTTTATTAACCGGAGATAATATTAAATTTTTATCTGATAGGACTATATTTGTTATTGACAATTTTATAAATGAATTAATTAACAAGCCTAATCTCTTAAAATTCATTTCTAAAGATTTATCATATGGATTATACAAAAATGCAATAAATGAAATATATGAAGGAAGCAAACAATCTTTATTAGACCTTTTTTCTAAAGGTATAAAAAAAAGTGGTGAAAAAATAAAAAAGCCAAAACTTCTGCTTAATATGATTATTGAACTAGTTGGTGCTACATGTTATAATTCAATCCTTTTTTCAGAGCCACTACCAATTAATGAATACAAATATTTTTTATTTGACAATGTAAAATCTTTAATAGAAAATCCAAATAATTAAAAGCAATAGAAAATAACTTTCTATTGCTTTTAAAATTCATATTTAATGTTATAGTTTATTCTTCATTTAATTCTTCTTCTGTCATTTTTGAGAATACTAATTTTGTTTCATCTTTTTCTAAAACAATATTTCCTTCTTCATCTATAACATAACTTTGTTCATCTCCATCAAATATCATAGTTTTGTCGTTATATGTTAGACTTTCTTCTTCACCCAAAATATTAATAATTCCTGTTCCATCATCCTTTAACTCTAATGTAAAATACATTCCCAAATTATTCATCTGCTCAATTTGATTATTCATATTTTCGCCATTACTTATCATCTCAATAATCTTATATTTTCCTGCAATATTCATTGTATTATTATTTTCATCATTATTTTGAATAATAATACCATTTTTAGATAAAACAATCATATAAACAATTATTGCAATAATTACTAATATAGTTACTATAATTCCTCTTTTAATTAATTTACTATTTTTTTCTCCCATTTTAAATATTCCTTTCTATATTAAATTATACCCCTTCACTGTTACTATGATATTTTACTATATTATTCTTCATTCTCATCATTTTCATCTACTTCAACTTTTTCTACTTTACAAGCTTTAATTTTAATTATTCTTTTATCTTCTATTTTCTGAACTTTATAAACAACATCTTCTGTTTCAACAACAGGTTTTTCTTTTTCATCTGGAATTCTTCCAAGTTCTTCAATTAAATATCCAGATATTGTATCATAATCACCTTCTGGAATTTTTATTTCAAGTAACTTTTCAACTTCAGATACACCCATACTTCCATTAATCATATATGTATTTTCATCAATTTTTTCGTATATTTTTTCTACTTCATCATACTCATCGTATATTTCACCAACTATTTCTTCTAATATGTCTTCCATTGTTACAAGTCCAGCTGTACCACCATACTCATCTACTACAATTGCAATTTGTTTCCTATTTTTTCTAAGCTCCTCAAATAAGTCATTTACTGGTTTAGTCTCTGGAACATAATAAGCTTCTTTTATCAAATTTTTAATTTTAACATTTTTGTTTTTAGTAGATAACAATATGTCTTTAATATAAACTATTCCCTTTATATCATCAATATCTTCATCATACACAGGAATTCTACTATATCTAAAATCTTCATCAGATGTAATTTCTTCAATTACTTTGGAAATTGATAAATTCATATCAACAGCATATATATCTTTTCTTGGAACCATTATTTCCGATACAGCAGTGTCATTTAGCTCAAAAACATTATTAATCATTTCTTTTTCTTCTTTATCTATAGTTCCTTTTTCTTCACCAACATCAACCATCATTCTTATTTCTTCTTCTGTAACAGTTTCTTCATTTGTCTCAGAAACACCAAATAATTTAGAAATAATATTTGTTGAAACAGTTAATAATTTTACAAATGGTGATGTTATTACAGAAATAGCTTTTATAATTCCAATAGTTGCAAATGCAATTTTTTCATAATTCTTCATTGCAATCCTTTTGGGAACTAATTCTCCAAGAACTAATGTAAAAAATGAAAGAATTACAGTAATTAATACAATTGAAATTGTATTCCAAACATTTACACTAAAAACTGGTAGCAGATTATTTAAAAGTGGAGCTAGCTTACTTGCAAAAGCTTCTGATGCAAATGCACTAGATAAAAATCCCGCAAGTGTTATACCAATTTGAATTGTTGCTAAAAACTTACTTGGGTTTTCAAGCATTTTTTTAATTTTTCTTGCTTTCTTATCTCCTTCTTTCGCAAGCATATCTATTTTAGCGTCATTAAGCGAAATAAAAGCTATTTCCGACGCTGCAAAAAAAGCATTAAGTGCAATAAGTAATATTAATAATATTATTTGTGTCATTTTTTTATTAGTATGATTTTATTTTTATCATACTCTCCTTTTCTTTCTTTTAATTTAGGATTAAAGCATCCTATAAACTTTTTATTTTAAAACAGTATCTGCTAATTCTTCTAAAGACTTTCTAGACTCATCATTTAATCTTGACTTTATTGTAACCATTGGTTCATAAACTTCAATGTTTTTCATTTTTCCAAGTGCTTCTTTTATACATCTTCCACTTGATGGAGCCCATGTACCATTTTCTACAATTCCAACTTTTCTATTTTGATAATTTTTGGATATTAAATGATTTAAAAATTGTTCCATTGGAGTAAATATTCCCATATTATAACTAGATGCCATTAAAATCATTCTATCATATCTAAATGCATCTTCAACTGCTTCATGCATATCATCTCTAGATAAATCTGTAATAGCTACTTTTTTAGCACCCTTTTTCTTTAACATTTCTTCGAGCTCTTTAGCAGCACTTTCAGTGTTACCATGAATTGAAGCATATGCAATAAATATTCCTTCATCTTCTGGTTCATATTTGCTCCATATATCATATTTGCCAATATAATATTCTAAATTATCTTTTAAAATTGGTCCATGAAGTGGACAAATCATTTTAATATCTAGTGTGGAAGCTTTTTTTAGTAAACTTTGTACTTGAGCTCCATATTTTCCACATATATTAAAATAATATCTTCTAGCTTCACATGCCCAATCTTCCTCAGCATCTAAGGCACCAAATTTACCAAATCCATCAGCAGAAAATAGTATTTTTTCTGTTTCTTCATAAGTAACCATTACTTCTGGCCAATGTACCATTGGAGCCATTATAAATTGTAAAGTGTGTTTACCAATTTTTAGTTTGTCTCCTTCTTTAACAACAATTTTTCTTTCATCTAAATTTGGTATGTCAAAAAATTGATTCATCATTGTAAATGTTTTATCATTTCCAATTATTTTCATATTTGGAAACTTTTCTGCTAATAGTCCTATATTATATGCATGATCTGGTTCCATATGTGAAACAACTAAATAATCTACATTCTGTCCATTTAATCCAACTTCTAAATTATGTACCCATTCATCTGTTTTTCGTCTATCAATTGTATCCATTACGAGATTTTTCTCATCTTTTATAAGATAAGAATTATAACTCATTCCATTTGGAACTTCATATTGACTTTCAAATAAATCTATAGTTTTATCATCTGCACCAATATATATGATATCTTCTGAAATTGTTATATCTTTCATAAATTCCTCCAACCTGTCTAATAATGTTTTATATTTGATTTATTGATTATATTATAATTATTGAAAAAAATCAATATAGCAATTAGCGTATAATGTCTTTAACTACTTCTCCTGAAATAATAAGCCCTGCAACAGATGGAACAAATGAAATACTACCTGGTACAAGTTTTCCATCTATTTGTTTATTTTGCTTTATTGGCTCTTCTTTCGAATAAAGAACTTTTAAACCATCTATATTTCTTGCTTTTAATTCTTTTCTCATAACTTTGGCAAGTGGACATATAGAAGTATTGTAAATATCATCAATTTCGAACTTAGTTGGATCAAGTTTATTTCCTGTGCCCATACAAGATATAATAGGAATATTTTTATTTTTAGCTCTAACAACAAGTTCAATTTTTGCAGTAACAGTATCAATACAATCAATAATATAATTAATTGAATCATCAAAAAAATCTTTAGTATCAGGCATAAAAAACTTTTGAAGAGTTTCTATACTTGCTTTAGGATTTATATCTAATATTCTTTCTTTTGCAACTTCAACTTTAGGTTTTCCTATTGTTTTTTTTGTTGCATAAAGCTGTCTATTCAAATTTGTTAATTCATATACATCTTTATCAACCAATATAAAATTACCGATCCCAGCTCGAACAAGTCCTTCAGTAACAAATGAACCTACTCCACCTAATCCAAATATAGCGACTTTCGATTTATTTAATTTTTCTATTCCATCTTTCCCAATAATTAATTCTGTTCTTGAAAATTGGTTTAGCACTTTTTACCTCCTATGTTCCTAACGAACCACTTCATAACCAGCTTCTTTTATTACTTCTTTAATTTTTTCATCATCAATTTGTTTATTGCTTTCTATTACAGCTTTTTTATCTTCTAAGCTTACATTTACATTTGTAACTCCATCTATAGACATTAAAGCTTTTTCAACATGTTTCTTACAATTTTCGCACATCATTCCTTCTATAAAAACTGTTTTCATTTTAAATTCCCCCTCTATTTTTTCTTTCAAATCATTTGAAGTAAAACTTATATCTTCATCTTCTACTTTTTGAATTTTCCTTAAATCATAAGGTTTATTGCTCCTAAATTTTCTAAGTCTTAGTGCGTTAGTAACCACACATACAGAACTTAAACTCATACACGCAGCACCAATCATAGGACTTAATTTAATTCCAAAACTAGGATACAGAATTCCGACATGCAATTGGAATTCCAATTATATTATAGATAAATGCCCAAAATAAACTAAGCTTGATATTATTAATTACTTTCTTACTTAAATCTATGCTTGTTACAACATCATATAAATCATCTTTAATTAGTACCACATCTGCAGATTCAATAGCAATATCTGTTCCTGAGCCAATAGCAATTCCTATATCTGCTCTTGCTAAAGCTGGGCTGTCATTTATTCCATCTCCTACAAATGCAACTTTTTTATTATTGTTTTGAAGTTTTTGAATTTCTTTTTCTTTATCTTGAGGCATAACATCAGAAATAAACTTATCTATACCTACTTGTTTCGCTATATTTTCTGCAACATTTTTATTATCTCCTGTAAGCATAACTACATCTATATTTTTATTTCTTAGTTCTTCTACCGCTTTCTTACTATTTTCTTTTATTATATCAGCTACTGCAATTATTCCAATTATTTTTTTATTATTAGAAAAAAATAATATTGTTTTTCCTTCTTTTGTTTGTTTTTCAGCTTCATCTATATAATATTCTGTATTTACACCATTATCTTCCATAAAAGATAAATTACCACCATAATATATTTCACCTAATATTTTACCTTTAACTCCTCTTCCTGAAACAGCTTCAAATTCAGTAACTTCTTCTAGGTCTATTTTTTCCTCACTCACTTTTTTCATAATTGCTTCTGCTAAAGGATGTTCAGATAATTTTTCTAAGCTTCCAGCAATTTTTAAAAGTTTGTATTCTAAATTCAAACTATTATTAACATTTCCAATAAATTTAATATTCTTATTTCCAATGTTTCCGGTTTATTAATATATCTTGATCTGTAATTATATTTGTAACTTTTGGCTTTCCTTTTGTAATTGTTCCTGTTTTATCTAATACAACAGTATCTACTGAATGAAGATTTTCTAAACTTTCAGCAGATTTAATTAATATTCCATTTTCGGCAGATTTTCCCATTCCTACCATTATTGCCACAGGAGTAGCCAAGCCTAAAGCACAGGGGCATGATATTACGAGTACAGCAATTCCTATGCCTAATGCAAATTCAAAAGATTGTCCAAGTATTAACCAAATAATTGTAGAAATAATTGCAATCAAAATTACTATTGGAACAAATACTCCTGATACTTTATCTGCTAATCTTGAAATAGGTGCCTTTGAATTTCCTGCCTCTTCAACTAATTTTATTATTTGAGCAAGTGTCGTGTTTTCTCCAACTTTTTCTGCTTTCATCTTAAGAGTTCCATTCTTATTTACAGTTCCAGAAATAAGTTCGTCTCCAACTTTTTTGAGCACTGGAATACTTTCACCTGTAATACTAGCCTCATCAACTAAAGAACTCCCTTGAGTTACAGTGCCATCTACTGGTATACTTCTACCTGGCTTAATAACCAATATATCTCCAATACTAACATCTTTTGAAAGTATTTCAGTTTCTTTATTATCTTTAATTACAACAACAGTTTTGGGAGCTAAATTTATAAGCTTACTTATTGCATCTCCAGTTTTTCCTTTAGATTTTGTTTCTAAATACTTTCCAACTGTAACAAGTGTAAGTATTGTTCCACTAGACTCAAAATATAAATCCATAGAATATTTTTGAACTAAATCTATTTGGTTATTTCTTAGCCCATAAATAATCATATATATTGCATATAATCCATAAATAATTGCAGAAGAGCTTCCAATTGCGATTAATGAATCCATATTAGGACTTTTTTTTAATAATCTTTTAAAACCAACAATAAAATAATTCCTGTTAATATATACAATTGGTAATAGTAGTATTAGTTGAGTAAATGCAAATTTTATAGCATTTTCATTTCCGTGCAAAAATAACTTAATAAAACTTGGCACTGGAATTCCAAACCATTCATAAAACATATGATGCATAGCAACATACATTAGTGGAATCCAAAAGCAAATTGAAATAATCAATCTTCTTTTCATAGAATTAATCATTTCTTCATTTTTTATTTTTGAGTTTATAGCCAAATTATCTTCTGCTTTATTTGCTCCATATCCCGCATTTACAACAGCAGATATTATTTTATTTTCATCTAATTTTTTCTCATCATATTCTACAATCATATTATTTGATAATAAATTTACATTAGCACTTTTTATTCCATCAAGATTTCTAACAGCTTTTTCAACATGTGCTTGACAGCTACTACATGTCATACCTGTTACATCAAATGATTCCTTCTTCATTTTTCCTCCTATGTCTATACACTAAATATTTTTTTCAACATCAAAATCATAGTAATATGTTTGTATTTCTGGATAGTAATTTCTCACTTTATCCATAGTTCCATCTTCCAAAGTAATTGTTAAATTGGGATATGTTCGAAGCATTTTATATGGACTAAAAAACTTATTTATTCTTTCATTTCTTATTTTGTCATCATAAATTTCGTGATATATAATTTCTACTCGTTCCTTATTATCAACATTTATATTCTTCTCAATAGATGCTCTAATTAAGAAAACATAAATAGCATAACCTGAAAGTAAAAAATCCACAAAAAGAAAAACTATTAGACAAAGTGTTAATATTCGTAATACTAAAATGCTTTTCCATTTTAATTTAATCCAATCTATAATCTTATCAACTCTAGGATTAACAACTCTTAATAGATAAACTCCGAGTAATCCCCAAAAAATAGAGTATAACAAGCAAATTCTTCCATTTATGTTTAAAAATCTATTTGAATAATCCCACCACTTTACATTTAATATTAATTCTCCTAAAAAACTTACTATATACTCAACTATTGAACCTACTATAAATCCACCAACAAATAAAGTGTGATTATTTTTAAAAAATCTGTATCTTAAAACTAATATTATTATAGTCGCTCCCAAACCATATATACAGCAAAATGGTCCATATAAAAAACTCTGCCTTGATTCCCAAATGCCGTAATTAAAAATGGCAAATACTGTTTCAATTACATATCCTAAAAAACTATATATTATAAAATATGCTAATATTCTCCATATAGATGTTTCTCGAGGTTTCTCTTTTATTTCATCAACCTCTTCTAATTTTTTTATTAGCTTTTTATTTCTTTTTTTTATTTTGTATCTAGTTATCTTAGATTTTCTTTGAAATCTCTCTTTTTTTCTTGCCACTTTTTCTTCAAATTTTTGCCTTCTTTTTTCTATTCTTTCTTCAAATTGTTTCTTTTTTAAGTTTATTTTTTCTTCTATTTCTTTTTCATCTAAAACACTATTTTTCATAATTCACCTTGTCTTTTAGAATATCTATTAATTTTTTTATATAATTTTTCCTCCACCTACTACTATATCATCTATATAAAAGACTGCTGATTGACCAGGAGTTATAGCTCTTTGTGGATTATCAAATACTACTTTAATAAACTCATTTTCTTGTTTAATCTTAGCTTTGGCCTGCATACTTGAATATCTTGTTTTTACATCTACTTCAAGCCAATCATCAATTTTGTCAAAAAGTAATAAATTAATATCAGTAACTAATAGTTCGCTTTTATATAATTCATTTTCTTCTCCAACAATTACTTCATTTTTTTCTTTATCAAATCCAATAACAAAAAGTGGAACTGGATTTGATATTCCAAGTCCTCTTCTTTGACCTATTGTATAATTATATAAACCTGAATGCTTTCCTAGTATTTCACCTTTAATATTTACTATATTTCCTTCTATAGGCTTTAAACTAGAATTATTTTCTAAAAATTTCTTATAGTTTCCATCAGGAATAAAACAAATATCTTCACTATCTGGTTTATGGGCTACTTTTAATTTTTTTTCTTTAGCAATTTGTCTTATTTCATCTTTACTTTCAAAATCTCCTAATGGAAATATTATATGTTCTAATAAATCGTTAGGTATATTCCATAAAACATAACTCTGGTCTTTTTTACCAGCTTTGGATTTTTTTAAAACTGTTCTTCCATATTTTTCACTATATTCTGTTTTAGCATAATGTCCAGTAGCAATATAATCACATCCAAGTTCTTTTGCTTTTTCATACATTATTCCAAATTTCATATATTTATTACATTCAATACAAGGATTTGGAGTTTTGCAATTAGAATAACAATTTATAAAATCATCAATTACATATTTTTTAAATTCATTTTTAAAATCAAATGTAAAATGAGGAATTCCTATCTCTTTACATACATTTTTAGCATCTAAATATGTATTAATATTACAGCAACTGCTTCCAGCAAATAATTCTAAAGTTGTTCCAATAACTTCATATCCTTGTTCTTTTAAAAGGACTGCTGAAACAGAACTATCAACTCCTCCACTCATACCTAATAATACTTTTTTCATTAATTCCTCCTTGGAGCAATATCAATCCAAATAAATTATTTATTTAACATATCTTCTATTGTGTGCCATGCTAAAAGAGCACATTTTACTCTTGCAGGCATGTTTGATATATTTCTAAATGCAATAGCATCTTCTAATTTTTCTAAATCTTCTTCATTTTTTGTCTCTCTTTTAATCATTTCTATAAATGTTTTTACAATTTCTTTAGCTTCTTCTACTGTTTTACCCTTTAGCGTGTCTATCATTATAGATGTAGAAGCCTGTGATATTGCACAACCATGTCCAGTAAAAGCCATATCCTCAATTATATTTCCATTTAATTTTACTTCTAAACTAATTTCATCACCGCAATTAGGATTATGGCCAAGCTCACAATAATCCGCCTTATCTAACTTTTTTTTATTATAAGAATTCATACTGTGTTCCATTATTAAATCATTATATATTTCATCTAAACCGTCCATTATTAATTCCTCTCTAAATCATCTTATAATTTAATATATTTTTTAAACATATTATATGCTTTTTCTATGCCAGAAATCAGCTTATCTACATCTTCTTTTGTATTATATAAATAAAAACTAGCTCTACATGTTGAATCTATTCCAATACTTCGAAGTAATGGTTGTGCACAATGATTTCCAGATCTTACGCAAACACCTTCAGTATCTAAAATACTTGCAGTATCATGTGGATGAACACCTTTTATATTAAATGAAATAACTGAAGAATGATTTTCTTTGTTTGGAGTTATATATAAATCAATGTATTCAAGCTTTGATAATTCTTCTCTAGCATAAGAAACTACTTCATTTTCAATTTCTTCTATTTTTTCATAACCAATTTTTTCAATATAATCAATTGCTGCACCTAATCCAACAACCCCTTCCACATTTTGAGTTCCAGCTTCAAATTTATTTGGTAGTGTAGCAAATGTAGTTTCTTGTTCATAAACATATTCTATCATATCACCACCCATTAAAAAAGGATTCATCTTATTTAGTATTTCTTTTTTCCCATATAAAACTCCTATTCCAAGTGGAGATAACATTTTATGCCCAGAAAAAACAAAAAAGTCAGCATCTAGATTTTGAACATCTATTTTCATGTGTGGTATACTTTGTGAACCATCAACAACAACAATTGCCCCTTTTTTATGAGCATATTTGATTATTTTTTGTATATTATTTATTGTTCCTAAAACATTAGATACATGTGTTATTCCGACAATTTTGGTTTTCTCTGTTATTTTAGATTCAATTTCTTCATCAGATATTTCAAATTCATCATTTATATACATATAGTTTAATTTACTACCAGTTTTCTTTGTTACAAATTGCCATGGTACTAAATTAGAATGATGTTCCATTATTGATAATACTACTTCGTCATCTTTATTTAAATTATCTAAACCATAAGAATATGCTATTAAATTTAAGCTTTCAGATGCATTTTTAGAAAATATTATTTCATCGCTACTCTTAGCATTAATAAATTTAGCTATTTTCTTTCTTGTATTTTCATAAACTTCCGTTGCATCCATACTTAAAGTATATGCACCTCTATGAGGATTAGCATTTGTGTTTTCGTAAAAATTATTAATAGCATTTATTACCTGACGAGGTTTCTGAGTAGTTGCCCCACTATCTAAATAAGTAATATTTCTATTTTTTAATATTGCAAAATCATCTTTTATATTCATTTTATGCTCCTTTTATTATCATAAAATTATTTTAATCTAATCTACTTTCTATTTCATAAATTAATCTGTTTTTTAACTCAACATTTTTTATTGTCTCTAAAATGCTATTAAATTTTGCTCTTACTAATAATTTTAATGCTTCTTTTTCTGAAAAACCTCTACTCATAATATAAAATAACTCTTTTTCACCAGCTTTTCCACTACTTGTTGAATGATTACCTTCAACATCCTCTTCACTACATAGTAACATTGGAAGAGCAAGAGACCTTGCTGAATTTGAAAGTAGCATACAGTTCTCATTTTCATTTCCTTTGGCTTTTTTAGAACCTCTTTTAAAATCTATTGTTCCTTTAAAATGTTTCTTTGCTTCATCTTTTAGTGCACCTTGAACTTCTATATTAACATTTGTCTTTTTTCCTCTTAACTCTGCAATATAATTTAAATCAAATAATTGTTTATTTGTTCCTAAATAAATACCATTAATAATGTTATTACTATTATCTCCAATTAAATTTGAATAATAATTTGTAATACTATTTTGCCCTCCAAAATCAATTATCGTATATTTAATATCTGCATTTTCGTTAATTTCATTATCTATACTAATAAAATTATTTGAATTTTGATTTAGTAAATTTACTATTGTAATATTGGAAACAGAATTTGGCTTAGCAAAAACTTTTATTATTCCGGCATGAAATGCTTTAACCTCTTTATCTGAGTCATATTTAATAATTATATTAGATTTTGTATTTTCGTCTAAAACTATCTCGATATTTTCTAGTAAGTTTATATTATTCTCATCAAACTTATATTCTATCAAAATATCTTTAGTAGTTTTAGTAATAACATTTAATTTTATCTTACTATTAGAATTCTCTTTTATATATTTTTCAATTCCTAAACCATATTTAATTTCAAAATCGTGTATATTATCATAAATTAAGTCTTTTTGACTCTCTTTATTTATAATAACATTTTGAAATTTTTTAATCTTATTTGGCAAATCTATATTTTCTAGCTTAATATTATTTATATTAAAATTTCTTGAAGTTCTAACTGGTGTTTCATTTAATTTTAAACTACTCATTATTTATTTCCTTTCTACAATTGCTAATTTTTATTTCATAATTTAAAAAAGAAACAAGTATTACAAGGCAAAATATAACTAAAAACCGCAAACGTACTTTTTGTACGTTGAGGTTTTTTAAATTAAATATTAACGACGTAAGACAAAGTTTATTTTTTAAATTTACCCTATAGCTCCCTCTAATTCTAGATTAATCAGATTATTCATTTCTGCTGCATATTCGATAGGAAGTTCTTTTGAAATAGGATATGCAAATCCTCTTACAATTAATCCTAAAGCATCTTCTTCAGAAAGTCCTCGAGTCATTAAATAAAATATTGCTTTATCACTTATTTTCCCAATTTTGGCCTCATGAGAAAATTCAACTTCATCTGTTCTAATATCATTTGTAGGAATTGTGTCTGAAACAGATATATCATCTAACATTAAGCTTTCACAAGATACAGATGATTTAGAATTTTTAGCATTTTCATTAATTCGAATAAGTGACCTATAAGTACACTTTCCACCATTTTTAGATATTGATTTTGCATTAACAACACTTGAAGTATTTTGTGCATTGTGGATAGCTTTAAATCCATTATCTAAGTTTTGTCCACCTCCTGCAAAAGAAATTCCAGTAAACTCTGTTTTTGCATTTTCTCCATTTAAAATACTCATAGGATATAACATTGATATTTTTGATCCAAATGAACCAGATACCCAATCCATTTTAGCATTTTTACCAACTATTGCTTTTTTGGTATTTAAATTAAGCATATTTTTAGACCAATTTTCAATTGTTGAATATCTTAGATATGCATTATCTTTCACATATAACTCAACACAACCTGCATGAAGATTTACTTTATTATACTTAGGTGCAGAACATCCTTCTATAAAATGAAGTGACGCTCCTTCTTCAACTATTATTAAAGTATGTTCAAATTGTCCAGACTCTGGCGAATTTAATCTAAAATAACTTTGAAGTGGAATATCTACTTTTACTCCTTTTGGTACATATACAAAAGATCCTCCTGACCAAACAGCACCATGAAGTGCAACAAATTTATGATCATTTACAGGTACACATTTCATAAAATGCTTTTTTACAATATCTTCATAATCTCTTAAAGCTGTTTCCATATCTGTATAAATAACACCCTGTTTAATTAATTCTTCTCTCATACTATGGTAAACTACTTCAGAATCATACTGTGCTCCAACTCCTGCTAAACTTTTCTTTTCAGCTTCTGGTATACCTAATTTGTCAAAAGTATTTTTTATATCCTCTGGAACATCATCCCAAGAGCTATTTAATTTAGATTTAGGCCTAACATATGTTGCAATTTCATCCATATTAAGTTCAGATAAATCTGGTCCCCATGTTGGAAGAGCTAAACTATTATATACCTCTAATGCTTTTAATCTAAACTCTCTCATCCAATCTGGATCATTTTTTTGTTTAGAAATTTCTTCAATTATTTCTTTTGTTAATCCTTTTTTTATTTTATAATCATAATTATCTTTATTTTTTATATCGTAAATATTTCTATTTATCTCATCTAATTGTGTTTTAGCCATTTTTTAATCCTTTCAAAATTTTATAATAATTATACAATTGGTCCTTCTTTATCATCTAAACTTTCACTATTATGCTCTTCTTTTCTTAAATTAGCTAAAGTTTCTTCCTTAGAAGATATTTTTCCAAAATTATCTCGAATTTGTCTTGTCTTTTCTTCTCTATTAGACTGATTATTTAAAATTTCACGTAAATAGTCTGTTATAGCATTTTTCCTAGCTTCTTTTTCACTTTCCCTTGTAGTTGAAACTTTTTCAGCTCTGCTTTGTTTCCCTGTTTCATCTGCTGGCTTTTTTGGTTGTTTATTTGATGCTTTTTTACCTTTCGCACGTTTTTTTAAAGATCTATGTTTTTTTTCTTGTGAAGGATGTAATTCATTATATGTATTAAACAAATCATACCTCTTCATCATACGTATTACTACATCATTGGTTGTATCCATTAATATTGCAATGTCCGGAATTGTCTTACGCTTTTTAATATATTCCATCAACACTTCTTTTTCAGTTAGCTGAATATTTTTTTCTGTGTCTTCATTTTTAAGCCATGTCCCTTCCTCTTCACTTGTCCTTATCCAATTACTAATTGTCGACTGACTTACTCCCATTAGCTTTGCAATTTCACTTTGTGTTTTTCCTTCTAAGATATATCCTTTTATTTTGGCAATTCTTTCTTGACTTTTTTCTTCTCTTTTAGCATCTCTTTCAGCTTCTAATCTTTTTATTTTTTCCTTCTCTTCATCTAGGGTGAGCCATGTTCCTTCTTCTTTACTTCTCTTTATCCAATTACCTATTGTTGGTACACTTACTCC
>DJXP01000038.1 GCA_002449785.1 Clostridiales bacterium UBA7001 | reverse complement strand
AAAAAATTAAAATAATAGCTAGTCCTATATTAAATTTAATTATATGTGAATTGTAACTTATAAATAATTACTAATTTACAATCTTTTCATACTTAATTGAACTTAAAAATTTCTGAAATGCATCACTATTAAATGTTTCAACCAAATCAGTTTCTTTATTATAGTCTAATTTTTCAATATACATATACATGCTTAAAGCATAATCTTCTTCTGTTTCTGGAACAAGTAAAACTTTATTTTGAATTGTTAATCCATTACTTTCTGTATACATAAACCCTTTATAATTGCCAGCTGTATATTCTTTGAAATTATCAGATTCTTTTTGAGACTCTTTTTCATAATCATAATCATTTTCTACTAAATACATACTTATAGCTAAATTTAGGCTTTCATTTTCTACATCCATTCTTAAGAATTTTCCATCCTCATCTTCATCTGTAATTTCATAATTTTCTTCAGGTAAATATTCAAATGTCACTTTATTTCCAGATTTTTCATCCACATATTCTAGCTTTTTCATTTCTACTTCTGGAGCTTCTGGTTCTTTTTTATTATTACATCCTGTTAATATAAAAAGACCAGAGATTAATAAAATACCAATAAGTAAAGTACTAATTATTTTTTTCATTTTTTTCTCCTTAAAATTTATTTAATCTTATTTATATATACCTTAATATTTTTATACTACTTCCAAAGACAATATAACGAAATAATATTATGCATAAAAAGGAGAACCTAAAAGACTCTCCCTTTTAAATTTTATTCTTCATTGCAAAAGCTTATTCCATTTAATACTTCTGTTATTAACTTAGTTCCAATTTCTTCAGGAACATCTGTATATCTATAATACAAGAAATTAAATACTTCTCCATCTTTTTCAAAATATCCAGATTCCCAAATTGAATATTTATCTGATGTAGATGATGCTTTTGGGTTATGTTCAATTTTAACTGCTTGCCCTGCTAGAGTATCATCAGTATATGAGTAATTCCATGTACTTCCAGAATAATATTCCATTACTTTATCTAGAGTACCGAATTTTTCTTTATCTATATTACTTGCTGAATAAATTCTAAAATATGCCCCAGAACCATTATATTTTCCATCTTTTAACATAAATGCACTCATTACACCATTTGTATCTGGGTATTGTGCTACAGTATATTCTTCACTTGGAGCTTCCAATTCTTTAACAATTAAATATCTATCAGAGCCTAATATTCCATCAATTTCTACTTTATCAATTTTAGTAAAAATTAATGAATTTAATAAATTTTGAAATTCTTCTTCACTATAATATTGAACAGGATCAAACTCAGTAGCAGATGAAGATGTTGATAATTTTTCAATTAGAATATTTACACCATACCAGCTATTATTCTCATCTGCTTCTATTTCAGAAAGCATAAAGAATACAAATTTTTGGTTTCCTGACCAATGTTTGTAATCTGTTGTAATACCTTTTAAACCTGCAAATTCAATTTCTTGAATATTAGAATACTCATCTGGTTTTTGTTCATAACCTGTTTTTCTTTTTTCAATTTCATTAGAAACAGCTTTTACAAAAGAAATAGTTATTTTAGAATTTAAATCTTTGCTTTTTAATGTAGCTTTTTGATACTCAACTTTTTTATTAGTAAACTCAATTTCATATCCTTTATCTTTTGGGTAAGCAAATTTTAAATCTAGTCCATTCCATTTATCTTTAAGTTCTCCTGTTTCCGCATTATCATAATACTTTTGTACTAATTTATCAATTTTTGCCTCACCTGAATCTCCATTACCACTTCCACCTTTATTGCAACCAGTAAGAACAAATAAAGATGTTAAAAGTAATAAAACTACAAGAAAAATACTAATTAATTTTTTCATTTTTTCCTCCTTTAAAAATTATATTTTATTTAAATATTAAAAACAATTAATATAAAGAAATGTCTTTAACTTCCATCTCGTATCCATTTAAATCAAGTGTTCCATCCTCTCCACTAAAAGTTATTGGAAACATTTCCTCAAATCCATTATATTCAAATTTTATACACATTGATGGAGTGTATTCAATATAATCATCTAATAGTATAAATGGTTCATTTTGGTTTAGAATTAGTGTATTATCAGTATATAATTCACCATCATCTCCAATATAGCAATCATAAACTGTAATTTTCACCTTATTATTAATTGGTATTATTACAAATTTATTACCATAGCCTGGTGTTCTATTAGCTTCATACCTAAAATCATAATTTTCTAAAGTTCCATAGCTTCCATCAGGAAAATATTTTTCTATAAAAGCTTCCTCATTTAAGTCTGTAACATATCCAATGGCTATACATTCATTATCTGTAAAATCTACATATTCAGACATAGAGGCATCCGCTCCATATGAAGGTATAATAACACCACTATCAAAGTTTACCACCTCACCTGTAGAAGTTTCTGTGGCTATTCCACTAGAATCATCAAATACATATTCAGCTACAACTTCATTTTCTGATGTGACAGTTGAAAAAAATTTACCTTCATCATTAAAGTTACATTCTACTTCAATATCATACATTCCATAATATTCGCCATAAAATCTACTAACTAATTCTTCCCATTCACTAAATGATTTATCTCTAAAAAAATTATGTATAGAACCAGGACCATCAAGCATATATGGTTCTTCAATGCTATTAATTGTGCTTATATTTTGCTTATTTGTACTATTATTGTTATTATTAGAATTATTTTTTACATAACTATAAAAAGCTAAACTAATTATTACAATTATAATTAACAATAATACAATAATAATTCCTAACATTTTTTTCATAATAATTATTCTTTCTATTTTATTTATACTAATTTTTCATTTCCTAAAATTCTATCTTCAACTTCATTTGCAGTTCTCGTAAGACTTGCTCTATTATGTGTTACTAAATCTGCTGCATCATTTTTTAATGTATTTAAAGAATCTTTTGCTTTTTCAGCATCTTCTTCATTTCCAGTTATTTTTGCCTTAGCAAGATTTCCAAGAGCTTTAAAACCTTCGCCGGCCACTTTTCTTTCTTGTCTTTCTTTATTTGTTCCAACAATGCTAGATTTTATGCCTCCAACAAAACTATTATCTTCATAAACTCCAAAAACCTTGTCTAAATGATCTTTTAATCCTACATGTGAAAAGCTATCTGTGTCTCTTGCAGTAGGGACTTGTATTTCATGAACATATGGGTGATAATTTCTACTTCCAGCTCCTACAACTGAACCTGCTGATTCACCAAATTGAGGTCTAGAGCAATTCAAATGAATAGTAAGACCAACTTCAGAATATTTTTTCCCATTGCTTGCATTAGTATTTTCTTTGTAATATTCTTCATAACTTTTAATTTGATCATATCTAAATAGTTCTTTATAAACTTTTTTATCAGCCTGTGGTGACACATATCTAAACATTGCTATTTCATCTGCACATTCTATACCAGTACTAATTGTTACAAATCTTTGTTTATTCTTTTTGTCTATTGGAACAAATGCTTCCTCATAAAGTTTATTTTCTTTTTCCATGTATTCCATATGTTTTTTTAGTTCATCTCTTGTAAAATGGCTTACATTAATGAGAGCACTACACTTTTTTTCACATTCCTTACAAACATATCCTTCATTATTAATGAGTTTTTTCCTACTGAAAAAGCCAACCTTGTTACCACAAAAGGCGCATTCTTCTTTTGAAAACAATCCCATAGATATATCCTCCTTTTATAATTTAATATTATATAATTTATATCATTTTTAGAAGCAAATATAATCAACCTTTTAAGTTAATTTTCATTAGAAATTTAACCATAATAGATAATCGCTCTATCAACTCACCCTGTTACTAATTTCTTATAATATCAAGTTGAATATGTCTTTTTATTGTGTTATACTTAATTTACTAGAACAAATCGGAAAACTTTTATGTTCAAAAAAGTCCAAAACTAGCTTACTATCAAACTAAGGAGACCATTATGTCAAATATTATTATAATTGAAGATCAAACAATGTTATTAGAAATGATTAAGGAAACCATAGAAGAAGAAACAGATCTTAAAGTTATTGACTTTGGAAATGATGCAAAAGATGTAGTGTCTTTATGTGAAAAAAACATGCCTGACATTGTTTTAATGGATATTTGTACAGAAAACAATTCATCTGGAATTACTTATTGTGGAATATTAAAAAATAAATATCCAAATATTAAAGTAATTATAATGACAGGAATGCCTGATGTAAATTTCATAAGAATGGCAAAAGAAAATAACGCAGATAGTTTTATTTATAAAAATATTAGCAAAAGCTCATTAATATCAGCAATAAAAAACACTTTA
>DJXP01000052.1 GCA_002449785.1 Clostridiales bacterium UBA7001 | reverse complement strand
TCCCCAATCCCCAATCCCCAATCACCAATCCCCAATCCCCATAGTATTTCCAAAATAGTAAAATTTTAATTATTATAAAACAATAATAATTATAAAAATAATAATAATAATAAATAATTTTACTATGGGAACAGAACAAGAAAAAAATGAAAAAATTCAACAAGATTTTGTAACATTCGAATTAATTCAAGATACATTAGGATTAAAAAACCCAATATTATTCACAAAATATTTAAAAGAAGTATTTAATGATTTATCAAACGCAGTAGATAAAGATGGCCATAAATATTTAACAAGAATGACATTTTATGATTATATCAAACTTCCGATATTTATAGCAGAAAAATTATTTTCATCCTTTTCAATTACTTCTAAAAATGGATTAAGTGAATCAGAATTTGTAAATGGTTTCTTCAAATTATATATGGGTAATTTTGAAGAAACAACAGGGGTCATTTTTAATTTATTAGATTTTGATAAAGATGGAAAAATTAATAAAGAAGATTCAAAAATAGTTTTAAGCTATTTACCTATAAATGAAGTAAAAGAAGACAAGAGTAATAAAAATGATTTAGTAAATAAAATTTTTGGTGTTCAAATCAAAAGCTTAGAAGAAATAGATTCAATAGTTAGCGAAACATTTGATAAATATGGAGGAGAAATGAATATTAAACAATTTACTGAAATAGTGACAGAAACTAATTCTGAAATATTTTTACAAATTTTATGCTTCTTATATGCACAAATTCCATTTACTTCAAAAAATATTGAAGTATTTAAACAAAATTATAATTTAACAGATAACGAATATGAAAAAATATCTACTTCATTTAGAAGAAGTAAAAAATCTTATTCGATTAAAATAAAAACACCAAAATATTCTTCTCTTCTTTCTCCTGCAAATAGTTTTCTTAAACAATTTGGTCGAAAACTTTCAATGAATGAAGAAAGCATCGAAAGAGCTTCATATAAAATTAACGATATGAAACATAAAGATAGTGTAAATTCAATAAATTCTTCGTTATTGGCTTCTACTTCTCCTACTTTAAAATTTAATGACAATGATAATGATAACGATATGAATGAAATAAAAATGTCAATTGAAGAAAATCCAACTAAAAAAAATGATCCATATAATAAAAATGTAGATATTGTTAGGTTAAATAATGAAAATATTTTAGAAGGAAATCAAAAAAATATAGAGCCAAATGAAAATATTAAAGATATAGTAAATAGAGCTAAAAAAGGATATTCATCCCCTTCTAAATATTTTCAGGATAAAAATAATATGAATCATGTGGCTATAAGCAATGCTTTATTTAATTCTAACAGTAAAAATTATAATACTCAATTAAAAGCTATTAATGAAAGCGATGATGAAAATGAAAAAATGGAAGATGTTGAAAATATTAAAAATAATATGAATATAAATATGAATGAAGAAAATGATAATAGTATTCATTATGAAAATTGGGTATATAAAATTACGGATAGCAATAAATTAAAAAAATTTTATTTAGTATTAGTTAATAAAGATACTTTTTATTATAAATCAGAAACTAAAAAAGATTTTGTAGGAATGCATAATTTATCTGGATGTTTTGTTCAAGAAAATTGTGAGAATAAAATATTTAATAATGTTGAATATTCATCATTTGAAATTTATTCAAAAAATAAAGCTAAAGTTAGAAAATATTATACAACAAGCCCACAAATATCAAAAGAGTTTATTGAAAATATTAAAAAAGCGATAGGTTATGTTAAATTTTCTGATTTATATGAAATGAAGGAAGTAATTGGAAAAGGAAAATTTGGAGTTGTGAATTTAGGAATACATAGGAAAACAGGTCAACAAGTAGCAATAAAAATATTAAATAAGGAAAATATTAAGACAATAGAAGATAAAGAATTAGTCCAAATTGAAATAGGAATATTAAAATTATGTCATCATCCAAATATAGTTAGATTATTAGATCATTTAGAAAATATAGATTATATTTATATAGTAACAGAATATATAGAAGGTGGAACTTTAGGCCAATATTTTAAAAAAAAGAAATTTAATTTTAGTGAAAGACAAGCAATGAATATAATGAGTCAATTAGCAAGTGGTGTCCAATATTTGCATCAATATGGAATAGTTCATAGAGATTTAAAACCAGATAATATAATGATTACTCAACAAAATGAATTTGGAGTAATTAAAATTATGGATTTTGGTCTTTCAAAAATAGTATCACCTCATGAAAAAATGGTGGAAGGATATGGTACATTATCTTATGTTGCTCCTGAAGTATTATTAAGAACACCTTATAATAAAGAAGTTGATATATGGTCTATGGGAGTTATTCTTTTTTATATGTTAAGTGGAAGATTACCTTTTAGAGGCTCAAAAGAGCAAGAAGTGGCTGAAAAAATTGTATATGAGCAGCTTGAATTTGATGAAGATGATTGGGAAACAAGAACTCAAAAAGTTCAAGATTTAATTTCTTGTTGTCTTGAAAAAAAAGCTGAAGATAGAATTAAAATTAATCAGTTTATAAATCATCCATGGTTTAAGAAAAATATGAAGCCAAAATTATCTATGTAAATATATGCTTAAAAGGCTTTATATTTATTTATATTATACTTATGTAATTAATAGCTAAATTTTTAACAATATCCATATACATAAGCTTATTTATTGCAGGTGGTGCTCTTAACCATATCAAAAATACTAATATTTTAGAAATAATTATTATATCTTAAAGACATTAAAAATAATTTTTGATAAAATCATTAACCCTTTGGCTTCGCCT
>DJXP01000011.1 GCA_002449785.1 Clostridiales bacterium UBA7001 | reverse complement strand
TTATGAGAAGAAAAGTAATTGCAGGAAATTGGAAAATGAACATGCTTCCAAATGAGGCTATTGAATATATTCAAGCCTTAGAACCTTTAGTTAAAAATTCAAAAGCCGAAGTTATATTATGTGTTCCATATACAGATTTGTTTTATTGTTTAATGAATGCACAAGGAACGAATATAAAAATTGGTGCTCAAAATATGCATTTTGAGGAAAAAGGAGCATTTACAGGAGAAATATCTGGAAAAATGCTTAAATCAATTGGAGTAGAATATGTAATTATTGGACATTCAGAAAGAAGACAAATGTTTAATGAAACAGATGAATCTGTTAACAAAAAAATAAAATCAGCTTTTGAAAATGGATTAAAACCAATAGTATGTGTTGGTGAAACATTAGAACAAAGAGAAAGTGGAAAAACAGAAGGAATTATTACATCTCAAACTAGAAATGCATTAGATGGTTTAAATAGAGAACAAGTAAAAAATACTATAATTGCATATGAACCTATATGGGCGATAGGTACCGGAAAAACAGCTACATCTGAAGATGCTAATAATTCAATTAAATCAATAAGAGAAGAAATTAAGAAACTTTATGGTGAAGAAGTATCTGAAGAAGTTATTATACAATATGGTGGAAGTGTAAAATCATCAAATGCTAAAGAACTATTTACTACATCTGATATTGATGGTGGATTAGTTGGTGGTGCAAGTTTAAAACCAGATGAGTTTAGTAAAATAGTGAATTATGATGAACAATAGGTTTATAGGTAAAGTCCTAAAAATTATAATATAAAAAAAACATTTAATTAAAAACCTAAATATTTTTAATACGAGGAAATAAAAATGGATAAAAGATTAACAATGCTAATGATATTAGATGGATTTGGAATAAACGAAAGAGAAGAGGGAAATGCTGTTAAACTAGCTAATATTCCACACTTAAATGATATTTTAACAAAAAATCCAAATACAATTATTCATACTAGTGGTGCAGATGTTGGACTTCCAGATGGTCAAATGGGAAACTCTGAAGTTGGACATACAAATATAGGTGCTGGAAGAATAGTTTATCAAGATTTGGCTAAAATAACTAAAGAAATTGAAGAAGGCAACTTTTTTAGTGTTCCAGAATTTGTTAAAGCAATAGAAAATTGTAAAGCTAATAATTCAAAACTTCATATATTAGGATTATTATCTGATGGTGGTGTTCATAGTCATAATAGACATTTATATGCATTATTAGAACTTGCAAAAAGAAAAGATTTCGAAAATGTATATATCCATTGCTTTATGGATGGAAGAGATACTCCACCTGCTTCTGGAGAAGGATATATTTCAGAATTACAAGAAAAAATAAAAGAAAAAGGTGTAGGTCAAATTGCAACAATTTCAGGAAGATTTTACAGCATGGATAGAGATAAAAGATGGGAAAGAGTAAGTAAGGCATATAATGCTATGGTAAATGGTGAAGGGGAAAAAGCAAGTTCACCAATAGTTGCAATTGAAGAATCTTATCAAAAAGAAGTATTTGATGAATTTGTTAAACCAACAGTTATAACAAATGTAAATGGTGATCCTATTGCAAAAATAGAAGATGGAGATTCTGTTATATTCTTTAACTTTAGACCTGATAGAGCTAGAGAAATAACAAGAAGTATTGTTGATAAAGACTTTGATGGATTTGAGACAAAAAAAATAAATACTTATTTTGTATGTATGACTCCTTATGATGAAACAATGCCTAATGTTGAAATAGCATATAAGAAAGAGGAAATTAAAAATACATTTGGAGAATATATAAGTAGAAAAGGTTTAAAACAATTAAGAATTGCAGAAACCGAAAAATATGCACATGTAACATTTTTCTTTAATGGTGGAGAAGAAAAGCAATATGAGGGTGAAGACAGAATTTTAGTACCATCTCCGAAAGTTGAAACATATGATTTAAAGCCTGAAATGAGTGCATATGAAGTGTGCGATAAAGTAGTAGATGCTATAAAATCAGAAAAATATGATAGTATTATATTAAATTTTGCAAACCCAGATATGGTTGGACACACAGGTGTTATTGATGCAGCTGTAAAAGCATTAGAGGCAATAGATGAATGTGTTCAAAAAGTAGTTGAGGCTATAAATTCAGTAAATGGCGTATTATTAATTACTGCAGATCATGGTAATTGTGAGCAAATGATTGATTATGAGACAGGAGAACCACATACAGCCCACACAACAAATCCTGTTCCACTTGCTATTGTTGGATTACCAAGTAATAGAAAAATTAAAGAAGGTCGTTTAGCAGATTTAGCTCCAACGATGCTTGATATAATGGGCTTAGAAAAACCAGATGAAATGACAGGTGTAAGCTTACTAGAAAACTAATAGATAAAATTCTTTAAGTTATGTAGGAGAAAGTATATGAGTTTACCAGATGAAAAAATATTATATACAGAAATCCAAAAAAAATTATTTTATATAATTCCGGAAAAATGGGAAAATATTTATTTGTATGCTTCTGTTATAGACGTTCCAGGGCAAAAACCTGTAGGGGAAATGTATTTTTATTATTTACCTAAAGGAATTATTAAGAAGAAATTTGTTAATGGATATGAAGTACCTAGTATTTTCAATATTGATGATGAACAATATTCTAAACTAGTTACAGATGTATATAATTTAATAAAAAAATTAAGAGAAAATTTTGCTTATCATAAAAAGAGATTATGGAGTAATGTTAATATTTCTATTAATAATACTCAATTTAAAGTTGAATATGATTATGAAGATTTAAATAAATCTGAATTTAATTCATATGAAAGACATTTAATATGGAGATATAATTATTTAAATGAAGGAACTGAAACTTTAGGTAGAAAAGATAAGAAAATAATTGAAGAATATATTAATTATGAACAAAATCAAATTCCATCAAGAAGAAACGTTCATATTGAAGGAACATATCAATTACCAGTAAAAAATATTATTGATTTTGAGAAAACTTTATCAATTGAAGAAGTAATAGCTAGATCAAAAAATTCAGATACTACAACTACTGAACATAAAGAAAAGAAAAGTCCATGGTTTTTTAAAAAACACAAAATTGAGGATATTATTGAAGATAATATTGCAGAAGAAGATGATGATGACGATAATATTACTTACAATAATCAAATTCTTAATTGGAAAAAATAAAATTTTATAAAAGTTGTAATAAATTAGAAATACCCTAATATAAATTAGTAAAGATGTACAATTTTATAGGAGGGTATTTTTTTATGGAGAATTTAGGAATATATCAAAATATAGCAAAAAGAACAGATGGTGATATTTATATTGGAGTTGTTGGGCCGGTAAGAACTGGAAAGTCAACATTTATAAAAAGATTTATGGAACTTTTAGTATTACCTAATATAGATAATGATTTCAAAAGAGAAAGGGCTGTTGATGAGTTACCACAGAGTGCAAGCGGAAGAACTATTATGACAACTGAACCTAAGTTTATTCCAAATGAAGCAATAGAAATAAATTTAGATGGTAATGTGAGATTTAAAACAAGGTTAGTGGATTGTGTTGGATATTTAGTAAATAATGCTATTGGGTATTTAGAAAATGATATGCCAAGAATGGTGAAAACTCCGTGGTCAGATGATGAGATGCCATTTGAGACTGCAGCAGAATTAGGAACCAAAAAAGTTATAGTTGAACATTCAACTGTTGGTATAATAATAACAACAGATGGTAGTATAACAGATATTCCACGAGAAGAATATGTTATAGCTGAAGAAAGAGTTGTAAATGAATTAAATGAACTAAATAAACCTTTTATTATGCTAATTAATTCACAAAATCCTAATGATCCATATACAATAAATTTAGCAAAAGAATTGTCAGATAAATATGGTACAACAGTTCTTCCTATTAATTGTCTGGATTTGTCTTTAGAAGATATAAATATAATATTTTCAAAATTATTGTATGAATTTATTCTTGAAAAAATAGAAATTGAGTTCCCAAGATGGATTTACGATTTAAATTATGATAACTCTTTAAAAAAATCATTATTTAATTATGTAAAAGAAACATTTAAAAACTCTATTAGATTAAAAGATGTAAATGAAAAATATATTTTACTTAAGAAATATGATGAAGTAGAAAATGTTATTGTTGATGAAATTAATTTAGGAACAGGGGTAGCAAAAGTTAGAGTAGAATTAAATGATAAACTATTTTATAATATGATTACAGAAATAACAGGTATCGATATAAAAAATGAAGGAGAATTATTTTCATGTATTACAGATTTTGCAAAAATAAAGAAGGATTATGATAAAATGGCATATGCTATTCATGAAGTAAATGAAAAAGGTTATGGAATAGTTACTCCTGGAATTGATGATTTGATTTTAGATGAGCCTGAAATTGTAAAACAGGGGAGTAAGTATGGCGTTAAATTGAAAGCTAAAGCACCATCAATTCATATGATTAAAATTAATACTGAAACAGAGGTGTCACCTATAGTAGGAAGTGAAAAACAATCAGAAGAATTGGTTAAATACTTATTATCCGAGTTTGAAAATGATCCAAAGAAAATATGGGAATCAAATATTTTTGGAAAAAGTTTACATGAACTTGTAAATGAAGGATTGCAAAATAAACTTGCAAAAATGCCAGAAGAAGCACAAGAAAAATTAAGAGAGACTTTAGAAAGGATAGTTAATGAGGGAAGTGGAGGACTAATTTGTATTATTTTATAAATAATAAACGCTAATCGTTTTGATTAGCGTTTTATAGTGGATTAATATCATAAATAATATTAAACATTTTGAAATTTTTAACTTCATTTTTACTTAAATGATATAAGTAATTATTTAAATCATATTCGGTTTTACAAGCTGCAATAATTGCTGGATTTAAATTATCCATTTTAGAAATTCTTAAAGCTACTTTTAATGCATCAATAGAAGATTTATGCTCTCTATTTTTTATTAAATTATAAGTTTCTTCAAATCTAGATTTAATAGGATGACTAATGTAGTAATCAAATGGTAAAACAAATTCTCTTTTTACAACATCAGATAGAGATGAATATACTTCTGGATAGTTTTCTATATAATTAATCAATTCATCAGTCTTATATGGAAGGTATATATAGTGTGTTCTTTCAGAAATAATTAAATCAGAGTTGTCGTTTTGAGCTTCAATTATTTTTTCTATTTTTTCATCAATTTCTGTATTGCTTTTGTTTAGAGAATTAGCTAATTCTTTATTTTTTTCATCTAATAATGTTTCTGCTTTTTCTTCAATTTCTACTTCAGGATTATCATATTCTTCATTACCATTTTGTATTTCAATATTATCTAAAGTTTCAAAATTTTCTGTTATAGTAGATATATCATTAATTTCAATATCTTCTACTAAATCATCAAGGTCAATATTTTTAACATCATTTGTTTCAGTGTCCATTAAATCATTGTAATTGTTCATAAATGATTCTATTACTTTTTCTTCATTTTGACTAGTTTCAATATTATCAGATAGAGTATTGCTTTTTTGTAGTGGTTCAAATGAAGAATATTCAGAAAGAATTCCTTCTTCAATTAATGAAAAATTATTATTAGGTAGTGTTTCTTTAAATTTTGTATTATTGTCAGTTAACTCTATATTTTGTTCAATAGGTATTTCTTCAATTTTATAATCTTCATTATTATTATCTTTATTATTATTATCAAATAATAATTCATTAGAGTTGTCAGTATTTGAGGCATTTTCGTCTTCATAAGCATCTTCTTGAGGAGTAGTAATACTATTTTCTTTGGCAGAACCATTAATTTCATTAAACATATTATTTAGCTCATTTTTTAGCTCTGAATAAGAATAATGTATTCTAGGAGTTGATTGTGATTCGGAACTATTAAATACAGTATTTTCTACAACTTCAGGCTCTATATTATCTAATTCAAAATCTTTAGATAAATCTTCTAATGATAAATTATCCAATAATAATTCTTCAAAAGAAGCATTATCTTCCTCAATTATATCTTCATTAATATTACTTTCTGTATTATTGTCAACGACATCTACATTAATATCATTATCAGTAATATCATCAATAATATTTTCATCAATATTATCATTATCATCAACAATATCATTTTTTATTTCATTATATGAATTGTTTTCACCTATATCAGGTATTAATTCATCTTGCAAATTTATATCATTAGATAAATCTTCTAACAAAAATAAATCTTCAATACTAATACTTTGATAATCATCGGCATTATCATTTGTGTTAGTAATTATATCTGTGTCAGTATTTTTATTTATTTCTACATCTTCTATATCTTCTAAATTATTATTTTTAATTTCACTGTCATCAATTGAAAAACCAGTATATTTATATTCTTCAGAATTATTAGATTTGTCATTTGAAACAGATGTAAAATTATATTTGAAATTATTAACATTTATAAACTCATTAAATCTATTATTGTCATTTTCTAATTCTTTTTGTAATTCTATAAAATTGTTCGTATATGTAACTATACTATTTTTAATATTGGAAAAAGCGACAATATAGTATTCTTTTGTTTTAGAAGTTCTATTTTTATCATTTAGTAAATTAGATAACTCATTTGTAATGTTAGAAATTTCAAGTTCAGATTGTTCTATTGATGTAATATTTGTAGATGTTTTTTGTAATAAAACATTTGCTTGATTTAATAAATTGTTTAAATTTTGATTGTCAGCATCAGAATTAGACATAAGCTTTATATTAGCAGTTATGTCTAAAAGAAGTTGTTTATTGTTTTCTTGAATTTCTAATTGATTAGTTAAATAGTTTACACTTTTTTCAAACTTAATAATTGGCATATTTAACATTTTATCCTCCTAAAATAGATAAAAATCTTTAAACTATTAACAAAATAATTATAACATAAAAGAAAGTTTATAAATATAACAATAAAATTAAATATTTATTACAAAAATATTACAAAACTTTTTTGTTATTTTTACCAAAATATTGATAATATTCGACAAATAGTATAAAATATATAAGATTTAATTTTAGTATTTATAATTTTAGGAGAATTAAATGAGAAAAAAGAACAATAAAAGAAAAAAATTTAAAATGAAAAAAAGATATATTGTTATACTAATAATAATTTTATTTGTAGCATTTTCTATATTTAAAAATAAACAAACTAATCAAGAAGACAAAAAAATAGAAACTGAGAGCATTGAAAAAAGGAATATTGCTCAAAGTATTAGTGCTACAGGAACAGTTTCAACAAGTACTACTAGGAATGTTACATCAATTTTAACTGGATATAAAATTACATCTGTTAAAGTTAAAGAAGGTGATAAGATTAATGCAGGAGATGTAATATGTACTTTTGATACATCAGATATATCAGCTAATTTAGCAAGTCTTCAAAAAAGCATGAATGTAACTCAAGCTCAAAGTAACTTGGGAGTCGATAGTGCAAGAAGAAATTTAAATGATGCTATTAATAATAAAAATAATCAAATATCTACAACTCAGCAAGATATTAATAATGCTGTTAAATCTTATGAAGAAGCAGTAAATAAATTAAATGAAACTAGGCAAGCTTTAATAAATGCTCAAACTGAATTGAATAATTATACTCCTTCTTATAATAATGCATCAGATAATTATAATGGTATAAAAGCACTGAATGACTCAAAACAAAAGGCGTATAATAATGCACAAGAAAATTATAATTCTGGACTTTCAATTTTAGCTACATCTGAAGCAGAATATAAAAAGTATTTTAATGGAGCTAATCAATTAAATCCAGCTACTGGAGAAATAATTGATCCTTCTACTTATACAGGTTATGCAAGTAGTGAACATAAAAAAGCTGAAGAAAACTATAATACAGCAAAATCAAATTTATTAGAATTAGAATCAAATTTAAAAAATGCAAAAAAAGTTTACGAGGATTATAAACCAATATGTGATAATACATTTGCAACATTTAATCCTATTTCTAATCATTATTTAGAACTAACAAAAAAAGTTTCAGAATTACAAGGAGCTGTTTCAACATTAGAAGCAACTGTAAATAATTTAAAGGGTGTATATGATGGTGCTGTTCAAGCACACAATAATATAGTTTCAAATAGTGATAGTACTATTGCAAATATGCAAGATTCTTTAAGAAGTTCAGAACTTTCTGCTAGCATTAGTACAGAGAGTCAAGAATCGCAAATTAGAGCATATCAAAAACAGCTAGAAGAAGGTAACTTAAAAGCTCTAGTTTCTGGTACTGTTACATCAGTAAATGTAAAAAAAGGAGATATTTATTCGGGAAATACAATAGCAACAATAGAAGGTATGGAACAGTTTATAATTGAAGCTGAAATTGATGAATATGATATTCCAGATATTAAAGAAGGAATGAAAGTTTTGATTAAAACAGATGCTACTAGAGATGAAGAACTAGAAGGAAGAGTTATTTATACAGCTGCTAGTTCATCACAAAACTTAAGTGGATCAATGTTAGGACAGAATTCAATGAATAGTAATATATCAACAGGAAATGCAACATATAAAGTTCAAATTGAGCTTTTAACTCAGAATGATAGATTACGTTTGGGAATGAATGCTAAACTTAGTATTATAGTTGATAGTAGAGAAGATGTTTGGACAGTACCATATGAAACTGTTCATGATAGAGAAAATGGCACAAAATATATTGAAATATTAAAAAATGAAGAGACAGGTGAAAAAGAAGAATTAGATGTTGAAGTTGGTATAGAAGGAACATATTATATAGAAATAAAATCAGAAAAGTTAACTGAAGGTATGAAAGTTGTTTTACCAGAAATAGATACTAGTAATTCAATTGAGTCTTTAATTGAAGCTATGGGAGCAGATGTGGGGGTATAATGTGAGCACAATTATTAAATTAGAAAATATAGTAAAAAGATTTTATGAAGGTCAAGAGAATGAACTTGAAATTCTTCATGGTATTTCTTTAGAAGTTGAAGAGGGTGAGTTTGTTGCAATTGTTGGACCTTCAGGTTCTGGTAAGTCTACTTTAATGAATATGATAGGTGTTTTAGATAGACCTACATCTGGAACATATATTTTAGATGGAATAAATGTAGGAGATGCAGATGATTCTGAACTTTCTGAAATAAGAAATCAAAAAATAGGTTTTGTATTTCAAACATATAATTTAATTTCAAAAACAAATGCACAAAAGAACATCGAACTCCCTATGTTATACAGTGGTACAGATAGAAATACAAGAGTTAAAAGAGCAAAAGAATTATTAGAATTAGTTGAAATGGGAGATAGAGCCAAACATTTACCTGAAGAATTATCTGGTGGTCAAAAACAAAGAGTTGCAATTGCTAGAGCTATGGCAAATGACCCTGCTATTATTTTGGCAGATGAACCAACAGGTGCATTAGATTCAAAAACAGGACGTCTAGTTATGGATTTATTTCATAAGTTAAATAAAGAAAAGCATAAAACTATTGTGTTAATAACTCACTCAAATGAATTGGCATCTGAAACAGATAGAATTATTTCAATAAAAGATGGTAACATTGTTGATATAAAGGAAGGTAAAAAAGTAAAAAACGAAAATACAAATATTAGTAATGAAAATACAGGAAATAATGAAAATAATGAGAACAATGTGAATAATAATATTATTGAGACTTTAAACAATGATAACTTAGAAAATGAAACTACAAAGCAAAATGAAGAAATTATTAAAGAAATTAATGTAAAAATAGATGATAGTACTACTGATGAATCTGAAAATGATGAAAAAAATGAAGAATCTTCAAATAATCAAAATAATGAAAATGGAGAATAGAAATGTTATTGTGGGAAAATATAGTATTAGCAATTAATAGTCTTCTTTCTAATAAAATGAGAGCACTACTTACGATGCTAGGAATTATAATAGGTATTGGATCTGTTATAGCTATAATAACTGTTGGAGACTCTCTTACACTTTCAGTATCAGAAAATATGCAATCTATGGGAGCAAATGATGTGTATGTGATGGTTCAAAGAAAAAGTGAAGAAGAGGAAGAGTCTAATATTGATGGCGTTAAATTTGGTTCTTTTAATTCTAGTGAAGGAATGACAGAAGACGATTATTTAACAGAAGACATGATAAAAGAAATGTGTAATAAATTTAAAGATGATATTTATGCTGTAAATTTACAATATTCTGCAGGCCAATCTCAAATTGAATTTGGAAAAAATACAGCGAATGTGAATGTTAGTGGCGTTACAGCTGGTTACTTTATAACAAATGAAATTTCTTTAGTATCTGGTAGAATGTTTTCTGGAGAGGAATTTTCTGAAGGTAAAAATGCAATTATTGTTTCAGACAAACTTGTAAATAAGCTTTTTGATGGAGACAATAGAAAAGCTTTAGGATCAATTTTAGAAGTTAATGTTAATAATCAAGTTTCAGCATATTCAATAATTGGAATATATGAATATCAGCAAAAGTATGCAATGGGAATGGCTTTGGGGTCCGGTGATAATGTTACAACAGATTTATATATGCCACTTAAAGCGGCATTGAGCTTAACTCATAGTAAAAATGCATATCCATATGCTCAAATTATAACAAAAGTAGGAGTCAACTCAGATGAATTGGCTGAAAGAATTAAGAATTTTTATGCACCATATTATAGAAATAATAGAGTAGCTGAAGTAAATGCAATTACAATGTCATCAATGGTTACTATGCTTACAGATATGTTATCAACCATTACACTAGCAATATCGATTGTAGCGGGAATTGCTTTAGTCGTAGGCGGAATTGGTGTAATGAATATAATGCTTGTCTCAATTACTGAAAGAACTAGAGAAATTGGTACAAGGAAAGCTTTAGGAGCTAAAAATTCATCAATAAGAACTCAATTTATAGTGGAAGCTATGATTATATGTCTAATTGGTGGGATTTTTGGAGTTATACTTGGAGTAGGTGGCGGAATTATTGCTTCACATTTACTAGGATATCCTGCTAAACCTTCTGTTTCTGGAATATTTATTTCATTATTATTCTCAATGTCAATTGGTGTATTTTTTGGATACTATCCAGCAAACAAAGCAGCAAAAATGAATCCTATAGATGCATTAAGATATGAATAAACGAACTAAAGGACTTGTAAAAATTTACAAGTCCTTTTCCTATGGATTTAATAATTGAGTAATAGATTGAAGTTCATTTTTTAATATTAAACTTGGATTATTTGGAAGTGGTGTTTCACCATTATTATATTGTGATAGTGTATTATTAATATCTAATATTTTGTAGTTATTATAAGTAGGATAAGAATACATATAAATTGGAACATATGAAATATCATCAATTGTAATTTTGTTTGTATCTACATGTTTTGTAATACTTAAGTTCAAAATAATTGAATTACGAGTATTTTCTTTATTTTGAGCTGCCATAAAATTACCTAAAGAATAGATTACAAACCCATCTTTTTTCGTTCCATCTTCCAAAGTTATTTCTCTTTTTTCAAATGGTTGTAAAACATGGGGGTGACTACCTAAAATAATATCTACACCGTTATTAAATAAAAAATCAGTTAAATCTAATTGCTCATCATTTGGATGTCTTTGATATTCAACACCCCAATGCATACTTACACAAATAATATCTGGATTTCCTTTTTTAGCTAAATCTAATTGGGATAAAATAAACTCTTTATTGATTAAATTCACACAATATTCTTTTCCTTTTGGAATAGGTATTCCATTTGTACCATAAGTATATGCTAAAAAGGCAATTTTTATGCCATTGACCTCTTTAAACAAGATTGTATTTTGGTCTTCAGGTGATTTGAAAGTCCCTGTATGAGCAATTTCAGCTTGATCTAAGAAATCAATAGTACTTTCAATTCCATTATATCCTGAATCTAAGCAGTGATTATTTGTTGTAGTTAGCACATCTATTCCAATATCTTTTAAATTATATGCTAGTGTCTCAGGAGTATTAAATTGTGGGTAACCACTGTATCCTTTTTTACTTCCAGCAAAAGTTGTTTCTAAGTTTCCAATTGCTATATCTGCATTTTCAATATATGTTTTTATATCTGTAAAAACATAAGAAAAATCATATGTCCCTTCTTTATAAGCATCTTTGAATTGGCTATTGTGACACATAATATCACCAATTGCAACTAATGAAATTTTTTTGTCTTCTGTACTTTTGGCTTCAATTACGGGGGCGTCAACAGAGTTAATGGATAAATCTGCATTTATTTCATTATTTTCGAGTTGTGAATCTGAATTTTTGGAAATTTTAATTATTGTAAAACTTAAACTTGTTAAGAAAATAAATATACCAATTAAAAAAATTGATAGTTTAATTACAACATCTATAGGACTCTTTTTCATAGCAAGGCTCCTTAATAATATATTTTTTTACAATTTATCACATTTTTTGAAATTATTCAATCATTTAATAATGATTATATAATTATTAAATAGTAAAGTGAAATGTATGTGAATTTTTGTATAAAAATCTTTTTATACATTTTTTTTTCTGATATAATAACAAACATAATTTGTGATATGCAGGGGGAATAATAAATGAATAATTTTTTAGGAATACTAGTATCAGTAATATTTATAGGATTAATACTAGTTTCTGCTAAAGTGTTTGAGAAGGCAGGGAAAGAAGCTAGTAGGAAGTATATACACATTATGTTATCAAATTGGTGGATTATAGCAATGATTTTCTTTGATAATCCAATTTGGGCTAGTATTATGCCTTTCTTGTTTATTATTATAAATTATATATCATATAAAAACGGAATAATAGCAGTTATGGAGCGAGCAGAAGGTGAAGAAAACAAAGAAAGTTTAGGAACAGTTTATTATGCAATATCATTATTTGTACTAGCACTAATAACATTTGGACCACTAAAAAATCCATTTGTAGGATTATGTGGAATAATAGTAATGGGGTATGGAGATGGATTAGCTGCTGTAATAGGTCAAGCTATAAAAAGCCCTGAATATAGAATTAAAGGAAATAAAAAAACTATTGCAGGTTCTAGTGCAATGTTTTTGATTACACTAATTATAATTGCAGGATTTTTACAATATAGTGGAATATCATATGTATTATTAAAGTCAGTTCTTGCTTCATTATGCATAACTTTTATTGAAGCAGTATCTATTAAAGGAACTGATAATTTAACAGTACCACTAATTACTGCTTTAATTGCTGGAATATTAGTTTAAATAATGAATATGGAGATAATAAAAATGATTTTAGACAATGTGAATTATCCAGATGATTTAAAAAAATTAAATTTAGATGAGAAAATAATACTTGCAAAAGAAATTAGAGAAAAAATTATAAATACAGTTTCTAACACAGGTGGACATTTGGCTTCTAACTTGGGTGTGGTAGAACTTACAATTGCAATTCATTCTGTATTTAATGCTCCTTTAGATAAAATAGTTTGGGATGTTGGACATCAAACATATGTACATAAAATATTAACTGGAAGAAAAAATAAATTAGACACGCTTAGAAAACTTAATGGAATATCTGGATTTCCAAAAGCAAGTGAAAGCATTTATGACTCTTTTAACACAGGTCATAGTAGTACATCTATTTCAGTTGCTTTAGGTATGGCTAGAAGTAGAGATATAAAAGGAGAAAATAATAAAGTAATTGCAGTAATAGGTGATGGAGCGCTTACTGGTGGAATGGCCTTAGAAGCTTTAAATGATGTTGGAAGCAGTAACACAAATATGATTGTAATATTAAATGATAATGAAATGAGTATTTCTAAAAATGTTGGTGGAATATCAATGATGTTATCAAAATTAAGGACCAAGAGTGTTTATGTTAAAATAAATACTAAAGGAAAAAGAGCTATAAAAAAAGTCCCTTTTATTGGAAATAAAATAGTAAAATTAGTTCAAAATGGTAAAAGAGGAATTAAACAATTAGTAATACCAAAAATGTATTTTGAAGATATTGGTTTTAAATATATTGGACCAGTTGATGGTCATAATATAGAAAATTTAGAAAAAATTTTGAATATATGTAAAGAACAAGATGGGCCAATATTATTACATGTACTAACTAAAAAAGGAAAAGGTTACAAACCTGCTGAAGAAAATCCAGACATATTTCATAGTACATCTAAATTTGATGTAACTACGGGAAAAAAACTATCTACATCAACCAAAGACTATTCTAAGGTATTTGGTGATAAATTAGTGAGTCTTGCCAAAAATAACAAGAAAATAGTAGCAATTACCGCTGCAATGAAAGATGGCACAGGACTTTCTAAATTCGCTAAAAAATATCCAAAAAGATTTTTTGATGTTGGAATTGCAGAACAACATGCTGTAGGATTAGCAGCTGGTCTTGCAAAATCTGGTTTAATACCAGTTTTACCAATTTATTCATCATTTATACAAAGAGCTTATGACCAATTAATTCATGATGTTGCAATGCAGAATTTACCAGTAATAATATGTGCAGATAGAGCTGGATTAGTTGGAAATGATGGTGAAACCCATCAGGGAATGTTTGATTTAGCATTTACAAATTTAATACCTAATTTTGTTGTAATGGCACCAAAAGATTTTAATGAATTAGAAGCTATGCTTGAATATGCTGTTAGTCTAAATAGACCAGTACTAATAAGGTATCCTAGAGGTGGCGAGGATATGACTTTTGAATCATGTGATGAAATAAAACTGGGAAAGGCTGAAATTTTAAGAAAAGGTAATGATATTACTATTTTTACAATAGGAAAAATGGTTTCTAAAGGAATAGAATTATCTAATATATTAGAAAGTAACGGAATTAATTGTACTGTTATAAATTCTAGATTTATAAAACCATTTGATGAAAAAGTATTATTAGAAAATAATAAAAAACTAATTGTATCGATTGAAGACGGAATGATTACAGGAGGACTTGGATCACAATTAGAAAGTTTAGTGATCAGTAATAATTTAAATTGTAATGTAGAAAAATTCGGATATCCTGATGAATTTATTAAACATGGAAGTATAAAAGAAATTGAAAAATTATATGGATTAGATGTAGAATCAATTGCCGAAAGTATTTTACAAAGTTTAAAAATGAATAGTATTAAAACATTAAAAAAATAAAACTCTTATATTGGAGATATTATGTTTGAAAAAATAAAAGAAAAATATAAAAATTCAGAATATAAAATGCTTATTGCAAGAGTTATTGATAAATATAATTATTGCTTAACTAAAAATAAAATTACATATACTGATTTTTTAAATCTTACAGAAAAAACCATAATAGAAAATATTTTAAATACAGAAAAGGTTAAGAATAAGGTTTTTTTTGGAGGAAATGAAGAAAATGATAGAAATGTTTTATTCTTTTATCCTGATAAAATAGACGAAAATATGCTCAAAAAAAACTATGAAAAAATATTAAGTGTAATTAGAATTAAGTTACCTGATAATGTGGTATATGAACATAGAGAATACTTAAGTGGTATAATGAAGCTTGGAATCAGGAGAGAAAAGTTTGGAGATATAATAATTACAGATTTTGGTGCTGATATTATAGTTTTGGATGAGATATGTGATACTTTAATTAATGATTTAAAATCATTAACAAGATTTAAGAAATCTGAAATAAAAAGATGCAGTATAAATGAAGTTTCTCAAAAAAAACAAGAATTCCAAGAGATTTATATTACAGTTTCATCATTGAGATTAGACGGTTTTGTATCAGAAATAGTAAAAACATCAAGGAGCAAAGCAATTGAAATTATTAATGGTGGAAGAGTATACTTAAACTATATAAATGAATATAAAACAGATAAAAAAATTAATGAAAATGATATTATTAATATAAGAGGCAACGGGAAATATGTTTTCGATTCAATAGAAAGAATAACTAAAAATAATAGGTTATACATAAAATTAAAAAAATATATATAATTTTATTTTCAAAATTATATATTATGTATATAATAAAATATATTTTATATACATTCATATGGAGGTTAATATGATTAATTTAGGAGATGATATTACTATTGCAACTAATTTAAGACAAAGAGCTTATGCACCATATAGTCATTATACTGTTGGGGCGTGTTTACAAACAAAAAACGGTAAAAGATATAGTGGGTGTAATATTGAAAATGGTGGAATCCAAAGTATTTGTGCGGAAAGAGTTGCTTTTGCTAAAGCAATAGCTGAAGGAGAAAAGTATTTTGATAAAATAGTTATAATAGGTGGAAAGGAAGGCAATTTACCAGAAAGAACATTACCATGTGGGTATTGTAGACAATTTATGAGTGAATTCGTGGATAAAGATTTTAAAATATATATTGTTTACGAAAATAAAGTTGAAGAATATTCAATTGAAGAATTGCTACCATATAGTTTTAAAATAGAAAAATAAATTTGAATATGTAAATAATAAAAAAGTACTTCCATTTGAAGAAGTACTTTTTGTTTATTATAATTCAAAATCATCAAACTCATTATCAGCTCTAAGTATTAAGTTTCCAAACTTATCTCTTGTTTCAAAATTATAAGATTCAATTGCTTTTTCTAATAATTCAGGTTGATTATCATAAAAATCATTTTCTGATTGGTCAATATATTTAACAGCAGAATCAAGAACAGTATATGTTTGTTCAACAAGTTTTTTTAAATCACGATCTTTATCATTTGAATCTTCAAATACAATGCTCTTACCATTTGAATCGACTATAACTTCACAAAGCAAACTATTTGGATCATCTTTTTGATTTCCAGAAGGAGGATTTCCTAAATATAATTGATATCCATCATATCTTTGAACATTATACGAGTCAGAACGATATGTAACATTATCATATTTGGTATGATAATGTTTCCCATCACTTGAAGTTGATACTTCTGTTGGTTTTGGTCTTATGTAAAAATCTCCAAGTTCTTTTCCAGTCTTTTGTTTATATGCATGTCTTAGATTTTCTTTATAACAATTTAACAATAATCTTGGATTATTATTTATAAGTGATTCATTATGAGGATCTTCAATTGTTAAAGGATAACTTGCTTCTTCTTTTTGATTTTTTGTTGAAATAGCAGAAGGTTCTTGAGTTTCAACAATTGGACTTTGATTTTCAGTTGTATTCTTACTTGAACCATTTGACATTGTTACAAATGTACCTAATGCAAGCATAGCAGTTAAACCTAAAGCAGCAGCACGAGCAGCAAAACGAGCACTTTTAGAACCTTTATAATTTTTTTGTGAAGTCCTTGGCTTTGAAGATAAATCAGTTTTATAACTTTTTCCAAAATTAGGAACAGCACTTTTATCTATTTTGGCAATTTCTTTTCCGGCTTTTCTAGCTTTTCTATTAGCTCTTAAATTAGTAACTGTTGGTGAAAGCTTTTCATATTCATTTGCAGGAGTTCCTTCAAGAAAGGACCATAATTCAATTTCATTATTATTACTCATTAATATTTACCTCACTTAAAATTTTTAAAGCTTCATTATATTTATTAAACAAATTAGAATACTTTTCATATTTTTTTAAAATTATAATCTCTTTTTCTGAAAATTCAGATGTAATAAAATTATCTAAATTACCAGAAGAAGCTATAGACAAAATATGAGAGTATTTATTTTGAACATCTTCTGAAGTTGCTTTGTACCCACAAAAATATGATAGCTGCTTATATAAAGAACATAATTTTGCGTAGCAAGTTAATTGTTCTACATATAAGGCTCTTTTCATTATATTAACATTTCTTCTATTATTCAATTTCATTTTAACGATAATCCTTTCGTATATCTTATTAAATAATTTTTATAATAATATAAAAATATTATATATTAATTGAAATAAAAAGGAAATATTTTTCTAAAAAATGTAACCAAAATGTAACATTAAAAAATAATTGAATAAACAATTGACAAAAAAAATAATTTAATAGATAATATTTAGTGTAAAAAAGCGTATGAATATAAAATATACAAAGGAGGAATATATAAAATGTATATATTCAATAGAGTTACAGTAGTACCACAATTACCTAATAGAATTTCTAAATTATCTGAAATAGCTAATAATTTATGGTGGTCTTGGAATACTGAATTTTTAAGATTATTTAGAATTATTGATAATGATTTATGGGAACAATGCGAAAAAAATCCAGTTAAATTTTTAAAAATGGTAAATCAAGAAAGAATTGAAGAAATAGCAAATGATTCTAGTTTCTTAGAAAAATTTGATAAAGTTGTAGAAAATTACAAAAACTATATGACAAGCAATAATACATGGTTTAAAAAGAATTATCCAGATAATAAAGAAGATATTATAGCATATTTTTCTGCCGAATATGGATTAGATGAGATTATTCCAATATATTCAGGAGGACTAGGTATATTATCAGGTGATCATCTAAAATCAGCAAGTGACTTAGGCTTACCATTTGTTGCTGTTGGATTATTATATAAAAATGGATATTTTCACCAAAAGATCAATTCTCGTGGTGAACAATGTTCAGAATATCATAATATAGATTTATATAATTTGCCAATAACTCCAGTTAAAGATTTAATGGATTATGATTTAATTATTGATATTCCTTTAGAAAATAGAACATTATATTTGAAAATATGGCAAATTAATGTAGGTAGAATAAAACTTTATTTAATGGACTCAGATATAGAGCAAAACGATGAAGATTTAAGAGGAATTACTCTTAGATTATATGGTGGAGATAAAGAAATGAGAATCCGCCAAGAAATAGTTTTAGGAATGGCTGGAGTAAAACTATTAAAAACGTTAAAAATAAATCCGTCTGTATATCATATGAATGAAGGACATTCTTCTTTCTTAATATTAGAGTTAATAAAAGATATTATGCATGATAAACAAATTTCATTTGATATGGCAAAGGAAATTGCTACAGTAAAAACAGTGTTTACTACTCATACACCTGTACCTGCTGGAAATGATATATTTGATATTAGTTTAATCGATAAGTATTTTAATGGGTTCTGGGATAAACTTGGTATATCTAGGGAAGATTTCTTAAAAATGGGAATGCCTGGTGATGAATTAGAGAATGGATTTAATATGGGAATACTTGCATTAAAAGTTGCTGGAAAGAAAAATGGAGTTAGCAAGCTTCATGCAGAAGTGTCAAGAGAACTATTTAGTGATGTATGGCCTAATATTGCAGAAGATGAATCACCAATAACTTATGTTACAAATGGTATTCATACATGTTCATGGTTAGCACCAAATATAAAGAAACTTTATAATAAATATTTACCACCATACTGGCAAGATAATATTGAACTTGATTCCACATGGGAGAAAATTAAAGACATTCCTGATTCAGAATTGTGGGGAGCTCATATTGAAAGAAAAGAAAAATTAATGCATTTAATAAAGGAAAATATTTCCGAAAGATATGTTAATAGCGGAATAGGATATGACCAAATTGCAGAAGTTGTTAATAAATTAAATCCTAAAGCTTTAACAATTGGATTTGCGAGAAGATTTGCAACATATAAAAGAGCTACTTTAATATTTAAAGATATAGCAAGACTTACTCAAATATTAAATGATGAAAAAAGACCAGTTCAATTAGTTTTTGCAGGTAAAGCTCATCCGGCTGATAGAGAAGGACAAGAACTAATAAAATATATAAATGAAATATCATTGATGCCACAATTTAAAGGCAAGATTTTCTTGTTAGAAAACTATAATATTGCAGTATCAAGATATTTAGTTAGTGGAGTTGATGTTTGGCTTAATAATCCTAGACGTCCAATGGAAGCTTCAGGTACATCTGGAGAAAAAGCGTCAGTAAATGGTGTAGTAAACTTTAGTGTTCTAGATGGCTGGTGGTGTGAAGGATATGATGGAAGTAATGGATGGACAATAGGAACAAATGCTAATTATAATTCATACGAAGAACAAGATAAAGCAGATAGTAATAGCTTATATCATACATTAGAAAATAAGATTATTCCTGCATATTATAATCAAGATGAAAATGGCATTTCAAATGAATGGCTTCAATATATGAAGAACTCAATTAGAACAACTGGTGGTAAATATAGTACTGCAAGAATGGTTTGTGACTATGTAAATTATTTATATATGCCACTTTGTGATTTAGGTAAAACATATTTTACAGATTTATCTAGAGTAGCAGAATTTTCTGATTGGAAGAAAAAAATTGTTAATAGTTGGAATAAAATTAAAATAATTCAAGATAGAAATGTTGATAATGCTAAACTAGTTGCTGGAAGTGAAATAACTGTTAATTGTGAAGTAACTCTTCCTAATATTTCAGAAGAAAATACAGAAGTTCAAGTATATTTTGGACAGTTTTTAGATAACGGTACAGTAAAAAATACAGATATATATTCTATGAAAAAAGTATCAGAAAATAAAGAAGAAAACACATATAACTATGAAGCTGTTATTGATTTAAAAACAGGTGGAAACTTCGGATATACATTTAGAGTTGTTCCAAAACATGAAATGCTAGTGGATTCTGAAAACATGAATTTAATTAAATGGATGACAAAATAATATAAAAATATTAAAAAAGTATTGACATAGTAAATAATTGGTGCTAAAATGTAAATCGTTGTGAAAAAACGACATAAATTTTAGCACTTTTTTATATGTTATTTTATTTTTTAAAAATTAGCGAAATAGCTTAAAATCAATGTTTTTAAAAAATAATAAAAAAAATAAAAAAACTTTTTAAAAAAGTGTTGACATTTATAAATAGTAGTGTTAAAATAATGAATGTTCACAGGAA
>DJXP01000027.1 GCA_002449785.1 Clostridiales bacterium UBA7001 | reverse complement strand
GAATTAGAGCAGCTGCAGTTACAACATTTATGCTAGAGTCAAAAGCAATGATGGCTGAAAATGAGGTAATTAATGTAAATATTGATAAACCATTTTTATTTGTAATTAGAGATAAAGAAACTGGAGAAGTTTGGTTTGTGGGTAGTGTTTATAATCCGGTTCTTTGGGATGATGTAAAAGCAGAATATAATAAATAAAAATTATAATAACTATAAAAAATGTCCTTAAGCATAATATGTAGCTTAAGGACTTTTGTTATGATTTAAATAAATATAAAATTAAATATTAAATATTGTTCCTTCAACAGGTATAGTTATAAAGCCAGAATATTCTTTTCTAGCTTCTTCTACAAGCTCGTTTTCTCTTCCAAAAATTCCTGGTTCAATATGGACCATTGCTAATGCTTTTGCATTTACTTTTTTGGCAACTTCACCAGCCCATTTCCCAGTTGAATGAGTTACTTTTTTTGCAAAATCTTCTTTTTCAGTAAGTAGCATTCCCTCATGAATTAATAAATCTGGACTTTGTGAATATGGTAATATTTCATCTGTTGGAATAGTGTCTGAAGTATAAACTAGTTTTTTTCCATTAGATTCAATAGTGCATCCAACACATGGAACTGAATGAACTGCTTTTATTGCTGTTACTTTTAAATCTCCACATTCAAATTTAGAATCTGGTGCAATTTCATGAAAAATAACATTTTCTAAGTGGTTTTTGTTAGGATACATATGAGATACATTAAATTTAGTAAGCTCAATAGTATCTTTTTGGCCATAAACATGTAGTGGCATTAAAGGCTTATCAGAACTTTTTTTATCAAAATTTCTATACCAGATAAAATATGCTATGCTAGATATATGGTCCCCATGAACATGCGTTAATAAAACATTATTTATATCACTAGCACTTTTATTTGCTTTTTTCATTCCAGAAATAAATCCAGAACCACAATCAATTAGTAAATTAGAGTCTCCATCTTCAACAAAAAAAGATACAGGAGCTCTATTTAAATATTCTCTTGAACAAGAACCAAAAAATGTAATAATCATATTATTTCTCCTTTAAAATAGTTATAATTAAGACACAGTCTTATAAAATTATATATACAGTTTAACACTTGTTTTATGTGAAGTCAAATATACAAGATAAGTAAAATGTATAAAAAAATACATATTACTAATAATATAATTAAAACTTTAATATGGAGGTAATATATGGATGATTTAACAATTTTAAATGAAATTCATAAAGGAGTAACTATGGGAATGGCTTCATTAGAAGAAATATCTAAAAAGTGTGAAGATAAGGAATTTATAGATGAACTTAGTACTCAGTATAATTCTTATCAAACAACTTTAGATAAAGTAAATGAGGCGTTTAATGAAATAGGAGAGATTCCAGATGATGTACCAATTAATCAAAAAGTTATGGGATGGACTGGTATACAAATGAATACTATGAAAGATACATCTAATTCAAAGTTATCTGAACTGTTGATTCAAGGATATGATATGGGCGTTATCAAAGGCTTTAAATTATTAAATGAGAGCCCAGAAGCTACTCAGAGTGTAAAAGATGTTTTAAATGGTTTTATTAGATTTCAAGAAAACAGTATAAATAGGCTTAAGAAGTTTTTATAATCAGGTAGTAGGAGCAGACAGTAGGACATTGGGCCTGTTAACTTAGATTTTTAGAAAAGAATCCTGTCACACTGTCTGCAAGCTCTTGTAAAAAAACTTATTTTGTGATATACTATGAAAAAAATATACTAATAGTCTTTATTTTAGGGGAGTAAAAATGAGAAATTTAAAATCACCTAAAACAAAAGAAAAAAATGAAATAGAAGAAATAGAAAAAAACGAAAACATTGAAGGAAATGAGCTTCAAAATAATGATGAACTAGAAAAATTAAATTTATTGCTTAGTTTTTGTAAAAGTTCTTATATTGAAGAGGAAAAAAGCAAAAAAAATTTAGACACAAAATCTTTATACATGATTTTAATATGTGTTCTGATAGTTTTTTTAGTATTAGTTAAATTAAATATTATGGAACTGAATATAGGATGGAATAATCTTAGTGGAGGGCAAATTGCTTTAAGAATTATATTTTTATGCATTTGCTTTGCTGAAATTGTAGTTTGCTCTATTAGTATAATAAAATATATTAGAATTTTGAGCACTAAAAAGTATTTGAAATTAGATGTTAAAGAATTTATAGTTGACCATTTTAGAAATATTTCATATGAACAAGTTTTAAAATCTATTATAAATACATATAAATCAGTAGCAAGGAAAAATAATAGTTTAAATGAAAAATATACAAGAAAATATAATACTGCAACAATGCTTTCACTTATTTCAATTTTTATGTTAGTGGGAATTTACATTTTTTCATTTTTTGTTAGATAGTAAAAATATATAAGCCTTTATGCATTGCCATAGAGGCTTTTTTATGTACTAGTAACAACTATAGATTAATTATCATAAACTATAATGGTGATTAAAATGAATTTTATAAAAAGATTATATAGTGATGCTAAAAACATAGAAGAAAAAGACCCAGCATGTAAAAGCATAATTCATGTATTATTTTTATATCCGGGATTTCATGCTTTGGTCTTTTATAGACTTTCACATTTTTTATATGTAAATAAGCTTTATTTTTTATCTGGACTATTATCAAATTTTGCAAGATTCTTTACAGGTATAGAAATTCATCCAGGAGCTAAAATTGGTTTAAGCTTATTTATAGACCATGGGATGGGAATAGTTGTAGGAGAAACTGCAACGATTGGAGATAATTGCACAATTTATCATGGCGTAACACTTGGAGGAACAGGAAAAGATAAATGCAAAAGACATCCAGATATAGGAAATAATGTAGTAATAGGAGCAGGGGCAAAAATTTTAGGTCCAATAAAAATTGGAGATAATGTTAAAATTGGTGCAAATGCAACTATTACCAAAAGTGTTCCAAGTAATTCTACGGTTGTAAAATTTAATGAAATAATTAAGTAGGGGGCCAAGAGGGACGTTTCTGTTTGGGACAAAATGTCCAAAATAGAAACGTCCCTCTTGGATCCTAAAGAATGTAGCTTACGATAGCATGGCTATCTAAATTATCGTGAATTGTAGTTCCATTTATGCAAAGATTGTATTCTTTATTATGATCATTTTTATTAAGTAGAACAATTGCTATACTATTGTCTGGGTTAATAAAACTAGTAACTTCTATGCTATCTGTATATCTGCTAAATGCTAATCTTCTAGCACCTGGCTTAATAAGTTTACTAAAATGTCCAATGTAGTAGTAAGTTGGAGTCTTAATATAATCTGACCAATCATTATTTAGCATAATTGGACTATTGCAGTAATTTAGTTTATGGTTTGGGCCACCTTTATGGTCTAGAAGAAGATTCCAGTCAAAATATGCATTAACACCATTATTCAAATCTCCAATAATGTCATGAGCATACATTTCAGCATTTTTTAATTCTTCATTTGGTTTAAAATGTGAAAATCCTGTGCAAATTTCGGTATGAAATAATAGCTTTCCGGGAAATGTTTCAGATACTAATTTTATATTTTCAAAATGGTCTCCTGTATACCAGTGGAATGCAATTCCAGATATTGCTTTTAATGCATCATTACTATTTAATTCACTTATTGCTCTTGTAAATAGTTTTTCTCTATTTTGGTCCCAAATAAAAATTTTAGTATTAATATTATTATTCTGAAAAGTAGGGTATAAGTATTTTATGGCAAATTCTGCTTCTTCTTTATCTGTATAAATACAAGATTCCCAAGTTTGAACAGCATTTGGCTCATTTTGAACAGTTATATAATCTATATTAATTCTTTCTTTTTCATATGCTTTAATATATTTTACTAAATAATTAGCATAAGTTTGTTTATATTTATCTAAAAGTTTTCCACCAAGGACTAACATTTTGTTTGACTTCATAAATTTAGGAGGGCTCCATGGTGAAGCTAAAAATTTTAAGTCTTTTTTTGTATCTATGGCTTTTTTTATAAGTGGTATTATATAGTTTTTGTCTTCATCTATGCTAAAATCAGATAAATCTGACTTTTTGGAATAGGAATAAGATTTATCTGAAAAGTCTGAACTTCCAATAGTAAGTCTTCCAAGTGAATAATCTAATCCATCTTTAGAAAAGTAATCTTTTATAAGAGAATCTTTTTTTTCATCTGAAAGTTTAGAAAAATTTATTCCAGAGCTCTGAGTAAAAGCACCACCAAATCCAATAAAATCTTGGTATTTTATTTCAGGATATATATTTATTACTTGATACTCTGGATTTTTTAAAATCTTTTTTGATGTTACTTTAGTCTTATTAAAAAATAGATTCCTTTTGTAGTTTGTCTCATATTTGTAAATTTCCATACTATGATATTTTCCTTTCAAAGATAATTATGGACTAGGGCGTGATGGAGTATCTTTTATTAAGTTTTTAATTAATTCTTGTGCTTCTCTTATCTGCTCAGGAGATAGACCATCAATTAAGCTCATTAAATCTTGTTTATCTACATAGTTTTGAATATTTGTATTTTTTCCATCTGAAGATTCTACAGATTTTTCTTTTCCGGAAATTAAACTATTATATAAGCCAGAATTATTGCCAAATAATAATTCTTTCTCACCAACGAATGCGGTAGAACCGGTTAATCGAGTAATTTTAATTTCATTATTATCTCCCATTGAAATTCCAATTGTTTTATTTTCTCCTATGTTAGCAACAAACATATTATCTTCTTTATCAATATTAGTATAATAATATGAATAATTAGATGGATTTCCAGCTAATCCACTCAGCTTAGCTGTGGTTTGGTTTTGAATATCTTTTGTAATAGGTATCTCTTGTCCATTTGAATCTAAAATAATAGAATTGCCATCTTTAAGATAAAGAACATAAACAAGAGGAGCTTCTTCATCATGGCCTAGAGAAGGAAGAGTAACTCTTTCAACTTTAGTATAATCATATTTTTCAGAAAATAGAATAGAAGCATCTTCTACAAAATTTTTATTATAAAGTAATTCAGATACGTTTTTTTCTTCTAATCTTTTTCTATTTATTTCATTTTCGTTTTTTATAATAGCTTTTTGGGAAACATCAACTGCTTTTGTTTCAGAATTAGAAGTTATTAAAATTTTACCATATAACTTAGGCATACAAACAATTTTAATGTTTTTTACAGTATTTATTACTGCATTATAATCTTTAAGATTAGATCCTACAAGTTTACCTAAACAATATACATTACATGTTTTATCACTATTTATTTCAAAACTATATTCTAATCCATCAACATTTTCAGTAAAAATGTTTGGACTTTTAGATTTTTTCTCACTGCCTAATAATTCTCTTATTTTTGAAAGTGCAATTGTTGCACCTTCAAAATTTGCATGTTTTTTTCCATGTAATTTATATAGAAAAGCCTTATCTAACTGGCTTAAGTGTTTTGATTGCTCATTGCTAGAAGACTCAATTGATTTTGTTGGGCTACCTTTAAAAGGTGTGCCATATTTATCTATTTTTTGATATAAATCTATATAATTATTTAGCAGTTCATCTTGTGGCACACTCATTCTTGACTCTATAGAATAGTTTATTAAATGGTCAATGGCAGACATTAAGTTATTTGGATTAGCTTTTTCACCGTATCTTGAATACAATTGATGATATAATGTGATATCACGAATAAAATTATTGTATTCTGGTGAATCTATATTATTGTTTTTAAAAGGAACTCTTTGTAATAAAAATTTAGAAAAATCCTTTTTTGTATTAGTTAAAGTATGTGCTAAATTTGTTATTGCTACTTGAGGTATATATGTAGGCAATACATTTGGATATATTTCTTGTGTGATCATTTCAGTATACCCTTCATTTAGAAAGCCTGATAAAAATAATTCTGAATCAGAATCTAGTAAAACCAGATTATTCATTACAAGAAAATGTATAAATTCATGACATAATGTTTTTTCTATTTCTATTTGTGATGCTGATTGTACGAACTTTGAGCTTAATCTAATATATTCATCAGATGTGTTATCTTTTATATTAAAATTAATATTTCCAGAATATACTCCAGGTTTTTGTGGTGGAAGACTATCACTTATTTCAATTGATAATTTCTTACCGATAAATCCGATTTGAATTGTATTTTCCATTTCCTAAATATTTAGTATAAGAATTTTCTTCAGGCATTAAAAGAGCTTTTTCAAATAATTCCCAGTAGTCTTTAACATTACTGTATCCATTTTTTAAAAAATAGTCGTCTAATCTTGCCATTACATTTTTAAAAGCTGGAATGAGCTTTGGATCTATTGATATTCTTTTTAAATATTTTTCTTCAGCTAATTCTTTAAACATAATAAACTCCAAATATAATATATTAATAAATTATACCATTTAATTTATACAAATTCTATAACAGAAAAGTTACTTTTTCATATTTTATAAACTTATTGAAAAAAAGTTCAAAAAAATATATAATTCAAAGATAAGAGTAAAAATGGAGGAAAAAATGAAAAAAAATATTATAATATTTTTTATTATGCTGCTTTTTATATTAATAATATGTGGTATATATTATACACGAGTATATGTACCCACAAGTAATTCTGCTAAAGAAACAGAAGAATATATTAGAAGAACTGAAGGAATAAAAATTACAGCTTTAGGGGCTTCTACTATGGAGTCAAATGGAAATGTTAATTCAATGGGATATATTATAAGAACTAAAAATAATTATTTAATTATAGTTGATGGTGGACATGGCATAGATAGTAATTTTGTTCTTAACTATATAAATGAATATGGAAATGGAAAAGTAGATTACTGGTTTTTTACACATGGACATGAAGATCATGTTGGAGCGTTTGTTAAATTAATTAATGAAGAAAATATTGAAGTAGATAATGTTTGCTATAGTTTACTTACAGATGAGTGGTATGAAGCAAATGATAAAAGAGGATATGAATCTGAACATGCACTTTTAGAAACACTAAAATTAAATACTGAAAAAATACATAATCAAATTCAATGTGAAGAAAATGAGCAAATTGAAATAGATAATGTAAGAGTAGATATTATAAGAGTTGCAAATCCTGAAATTACAGATGCAGATAATGGTAATGAGGCAAGTATGACATTTAAACTTACTGCAACTGATGTAGATAAAAGCATTATATTTTTAGGAGATTCAGGAATTAGAGCTGCTACTGAGTTATTAGAAAGAAAAGATAAATTAAAAAGTTTTGCAGTACAGATGGCACATCATGGTCAAACCGGTGTTACTAAAGAAGTTTATGATGCTATAAACCCTGAGCTTTGTATTTTTAATTCACCAAAATGGCTTTATGATAATGATGGAGGAGAAGGATTTAATACAGGAAAGTGGGAAAGTATTACAGTTAGAGGATGGGTAGAAGAATATGGTGCAGATAGTATTTTAACATATGAAGGTGACCAAACAATAAGACTAACAAGAGATGGATACGAAAAAATAGATTAATTACTAACGTGAATTTTGAAAAATTGCTTAAGAGAAGAGGTGAGTTATAATTAATAGTTCTGAAGAAAAAAACAATCAAGAATCATATGTATTAAGCGATTCTTCTGTCTATTATCCTGAATTTGATAATGAAAAATTAGAAGAACTAAAAAATATAGAATTAAAAATAAAAAGATATACTTCCGGAGAATCTAGAGATGGTATTTCAGTAAAAGAAGCTGAGCTATTATTAGATTGGGTAACATATAGTGCAAGGAATTTTGCGGTTAGATATACATTTGAATCTCCAACAACAAGTCCAATGACAGGACAATGCTGTCCAACACAGACTTTTAATTATAAATTACTTAGAAAAATGGGATTAGAGGCGATTCCATTTAATACAGCAGAATGCATTGGAGATATTCCAATGTCAGAAGAAGATTTAAATAGAATGAGAAATGGGTGGAACTCAACAGCACTACATCATTCTGTTTTGGCTACTCAAATACCAATAAAGGATAAAAATGGAATAACACAGAATTATCCTTTTGTATTAGACCCTACTTTTAGGCAGTTTTGTATAAAAGAGAACTGCGAGCATAGTATTTTTACAGATGAAAATAATAGAATTAAGAGAGTAGCACCTCATCCAGGGTATTTTATTCAAAAGGAAAATTTAATAAAATTGGGAGTACCTAAAGAAGATGCAATAGAAATAGAAAAACTAGGAAGAAGAATAATATCAAAAGGTTATTTTTACCTAAGTGAAAAAAATGCTAAAATTTATGGAGATACATTTGTAAGAGCTAGCAAAAGGATAGAATTTCAAGATCTTCCAATTAATAAAACGGGTGAAGATTATATAAGAAATCTAAAAGAAAATCCTATGGAAATATTAGATTTTATAAATAAAAATGAAAATTCATTTGTAAAATTACCATCAGAAATTATAAAAGAAAAACAAGGTTTTTTTACTAGAGTTATGGATTGGTGCACAAAAATTGGTAGATTTTTTAATAGAAATGGTAATGATGATTTAAAAAAATTGGAGACTGCAAAACCAGTTTTAGGTATCCGTGAAAATGATGCAGTGTGGAGCTTGACTGAAGAGGAATTAATGAGAGTACAAGAAGGGACAAGTAAAGTGTTATGTAACCGAAATGATGGATTACATAAAGAACCTGAAGGTGAACAAAATGAGGAAAAGACAACATAATTTATTGAAATGCTTGAAAGTGAGAGACAAAAGGTATATAATATTATGTAAATTGTGTGAAGGAGCAAGATAATGGATAATAAGTATTTTGATTCACCAAAGAAAATGAAAAAAATTGCAGAAAAACTTAGAAAAAGGGGAATTATTGCAGATTTTAATGGACAAATATCGTATGATAAATCACAAAAAGGTATGGAATTACGTCTTCCACGAGTATTCTTGTTAAGACATAGTTATACTGATGCTACGGAAAATCATGAATTTATGTCTGATGATTCAGAAAATTCTTATCTTACACCAAAGGGTATTGATAAAATAAGAAAAAATCTTAAAGATTTCTGCAAAGAAAATGATGTTGATGAAGTGGTTGTTTGCTCAGACATTCCTAGAGTTTTAGAGACAGCAAAAGCTTTACAAGATGTAAATCCGGATGTTCCATTTGTTTATTATACTAAGTACAAAGGCATTAATAATGGTGGATGGGAAGGGCAAACAAAACAAACTTTAACTGGTGATGATTTTAATGCATATATTGAAAGAGAAGAAAAACATAATATTTTTGCAAAATCATCAAAAGGTGAAAGCTGGGGGCAAGTATTAGTTAATTCAGCTAAATTAATAAATATATTAAATAAAAAACATGAAAATAAAAAAGTATTACTTGTTTCTCAAGGAAGCGTTTTAAGAGGTATTGATATATTAACAAGGAAAAATCCTGAGCCTTGGGATGGATATGATACGAAAACTTTATTCAATTTTGCTAAAAATAATCCAAATGATAATTATGGTACTGTAAGCTTAGTACAAGACCAAGTTGTTGAAAATGATGGGATGATTCATGGAAGATTTCAAACATTCCATAAAGGCCATTTTGAAGAACATTTTAAAAGAGCTTTATCTAGAGTTCCAAGAGGACATAAATTGTATGTTGGAATTACCAAACCATTTGTAACAGATAATGGTACTTCTGTTGGTGATGACCATAGAGATTCAGCAAGTTCTAATCCTTATACATTTGAACAAAGAAGAGAGATGATCTTACAATCTGTTGAAATGGATCCAGAAGTAGCAGATAGAGCAAAAGATATAATAGTAATACCATGGCCATTTAATAACAAAGAAGAACTAGATAAAGTTATTAAAGCATTTTTTCCAGATAAGTCTAAAGTAACACAGTTTATGAATATTATACCAGGTGATGGTTGGGAAGAAGAAAAACAAAAATTAATGGAACAGTTTGGATTTAAAACTGTAAATTTGGTAAATGCTACTAGACCTAGATTAACATGTGCTACAGATGTACGTGGAATAAAGGGAAATCCTAAGATTTATAAACCTCAACTCAAATATAAAAAAAATATAACATGGAGAGATTTAGTACCAAAAGGTACAGCTTATGTAATAGATAGGATTGATGAAAATCCAAATTATATACCACAAACATATACATGTGTTGACGATTTCTTACAAGCATTACCAACTTTAAATTCACATGCTATTGCAAGTAGTACTTTAGCTAGAACACCTGAAGAACAAGAGAATGTAGATGCTGCAAGTAGTTATGCTACAGTTAAAGAAGATAAAAAGAAGGACTTAAATTAGGAGATAGTAATGAGTAAATCATATAAAAAAGCTTTAGTTGAAGTATTAGAAGTTATTAAATATTTACCCGATGATGAAAAAAAACAAATTCCTAAAGAATTAATTCGACAAATGGAAAACGAAAAGGATAAAAATTATTATTTTTCATTAGATAGAACTCAAAAATTTGATATACAGATAAGTGAAAATGCTAAAGCAATTTTAGCGAATTTATTTAAAAAATATTGGGCTAACGAATATGAGCTTAAAGTAATAAAGAATAAAGAAAACATTAATAGATATAATGCTGAACAAAGAAAAAGGAAACTATATCCAGTAGATAATATATTTAAGAAAAATAATAAAAAAATGTGAAAGGATGCAATTTAGCATAGAATTAAAAAATGATAAAAAAAGAAGAAAAATATGGAAGAATAATAGTGACTTCAGGTTCAAGATATATTGATATAGATGCATATGCCGCGTGTGTGGTATATGCAAATATTTTGAAAAAACTTGGGTTTGATGCATATGCATATAGTGAAGCTACATTAAATGAAAGTGTTCCAGAATCAATTTTTTCAATGAAAATGATAAATAATAATTATAATTATAAAGATGAAGATAGCTTTATTGTATTGGATGTTTCAGATCCTAAATATTTAGATTCTATTATTAATCAATCAAAAATTATTGAAGTAATAGATCATCATTTTGGATTTGAAGAATATTGGAAAAGTAAACTTGGAGAATATGCTATAATAGAACCAATTGGAGCTGTTGCAACAATTATTGCTGAATATGCAATTAAAACAAATTATATAGATGAAATGAGCAGAGAAGAAGCTCTTCTATTAATTGGTGCAATATTAGATAATACTTTAAATTTAAAAGCAAAAATAACAACTAGAAGAGATATTAACGCATATAAATTGTTACTTGAAAAAGCGCAGTTTAATAATTTTGATAAGTTTTATTTTAAAGAATGTGAAAAAAGTATTTTAAATGATATTAGTAGTTATATAAAACTAGATACAAAATTTGGTAGTGATGAAACACTTCCAAAGTACTTTTCACAAATAGTTTTATATGATAAAACTATTATAGAAGACAAATATGAAGAAATAATTCGTGAGTTAGAAAAATTTGGAAAAGATTGGATTATTAATATTATTGAATTAAATGAAGGAAAGAGTTTTATTTATTCTATTAATAGAGAGCCTCAGGAGAAAATGGAAAGATTATTTAATAAGAAATTTAATTCAAATAATATAATTGAACTAGATGGATTGTATCTAAGAAAAGAAATAATTAAACTTGCTAAAGAAATGAAATAATTTGAAAGGTAGGTATTTATGGCGAAGTTTTATAGGTTTTTAAATTATAATGAATTTTTAAAATTAGCAAATGGTGAAGAAATAAAACCATTTATTGATTATTCATCAGCATATTTAACAACTAGTAAAGGTGTATGTTTTTTAGGTGATAAATCTTTTGAAGTTAATGATAATAAAAATTCTTTACAATTTTTAAGAGATTATATGGGGAATTGTGTTTCAGATCAAATTTTGGTAGAATTTGAAAATACTGATCCAGAAAGAATCCATGAAAGTGTTGGAAAATATGAAAAAGGTTCTATGTCTGAATACTGGATGGAATCTTATGATGGCACAAATATGGTTCCATTAAGATATAAAATAGCTACTGTAGACAATATAGATGAGCATAATTGGATAGATTATGATAATAATCAAATTTTACAAAATCCAAAATCAATTTTAGAGCAAATTGCAAGACAAAGACGTGAACAAAAAAGTCCAGCAATTTCTGATATAGGAGATTGGTGTAGTGAGTTTTCTCTTTTATCTGAAGATAATAATGGTTGGTATATTGAAAAAGATATAGAAAATAAAACTACTTCATTATCATATGGAGATATATGTAGTAAAGAGAGAAAACCTACTTTTAGTCTTAGTTTTAAACAAGGACCATCTAGTAAAATAACAAGAGGTTTAGAAGAAAAAGGAGTAGCGAATTATTCGTGGGAATTAAGTGGAGATATTCCTGAGGCATGGAAAGACTTACCAGAAAAGTTCAGTGGTTTAGCGAGAAAGCAATCTTTTAGTTCACTACCATATAGTCATATGGCGAGTCCAGATACAATATGTGATTTCGATTATTCACTTGCTGTACCATATTTAAGAATAGCACAACTAATGAAATATGCTATGCTAAAAGCTACATATCCAGATGTTATAGATAAATATAAACTTAGTTTTGATGGCGCGAATCCAGGAAGATTTTTTGAATCTATTGGACTTCCAGTATCTTCAAATCCATATATGACACCACCTTTGAGACTAGATACATTAAAATTAATGCCGGGAGGATTTGTCTTAAATAATCTATATCAAAATAATCCAATTTTCTTATCTTCAAATTTAAAAGAGAGAAATAATAGGGAAGAGAATAGTAAAGATCAAATTATACCGGAATAAAGTATTAATAAAAGAAAGATGAGTATAATTTGCATTATTATGTAAAGTGTGCTATAATTGTATTTGAGGAATTTTTTCTCGAGAGTAACCCTAAAACAAGCATACAAACAAACATGGAGGAAAAAATGAAAAACATCAAAATCTGGCTCAAAAATAAAAGTTCCCACACTTTCAAAGTCAAAGGGTCGTTCGACCCAGAGACGAAGACTCTTAAGGCCGGGACCGGAGGTGACTTCATCAATCTGAAATCCGGAGAAGACATCGAACACCTCGTTATGGAGGTGCCCTCAAACGTTGTCTTCAGAGACGATACAACGTTTGTAGAATTTGCCCAGTTTCTCGATAAGAAGAAGCGGGCACCTACCTGCACAATTAATCACGGCGGAGATGTCAAATGGCATCAATGCTGGATTGATGGACGCCCGTGTGTCATCATTCAGGACAGAGATTGACACATTGAGGATGGGGTAACTCTCAAGCCCAATCGCTAAAATTGGGAGAAAGGTTCTGCGTATGTGTACATGCGCAGGACCTTTTGTTATTGTTAAGATGAAATGAATGATGATAGGAGAATTTGTTTACATATAGAATTAAAATAACAAAAACAAATCAATTACGAGAGAGTTAGGACATATTTAATTTTAAATGAGGAAGAAAAGAAGTGTGGAATTGATGAAAGTTATAATAATTTCAGCTTATAGGTTTTGTTGATACATTTATATTGACAAAAAAATTTTATAGCTTTTTAAATCGTTTTATAAGAGATAAACAAAATAAAAGAAATCCTTTGTTCTGTAATAACAAAGGATTTCTGTAAGACTTTTCTTTGACTTTCGAAAAGTATTTGTAATTATCTCTTACTAAATTGTGGAGCTTTTCTAGCTTTTTTAAGACCATATTTCTTTCTTTCTTTCATTCTTGGATCTCTAGTTAAATATCCAGCAGATTTTAAAGCAGGTCTAAATTCTGAATTAGCTGAATTTAATGCTCTAGCTATACCATGTCTTATAGCACCAGCTTGACCTGTATAACCTCCACCAATTACTTTTACTATAACATCATATTTTCCAGTAGTATTTGTAGCAGCAAAAGGTTGATTAACAATAACTTTTAATATTTCAGAACCGAAATATTCATCTAATGTTTTTCCATTTACAGTAATATTTCCATTTCCAGCCATTAATCTTACTCTAGCTATTGATTCTTTTCTTCTACCTGTACCTTGGAATACTATATTATCAGATTTTTTTGCCATCTTATTTTACCTCCCAAACTTCTGGTTTTTGAGCTGCATTTTCATGCTCACCTTCAGCATATACTCTTAACTTTTTAATCATTTGTCTTCCAAGTTTTGTGTGAGGAAGCATTCCTTTTACTGCTAAGAACATAGCTTTTTCAGGATTGTTGTCCATCATAACTCTAGCTGTTGTTTCTTTCATTCCACCAATATATCCTGAATGGTGTCTATATATTTTTTGATCTAATTTATGTCCTGTAAAAATAGCATTTTTACAATTTGTTACTATTACATAATCTCCAACATCTTGGTTTGGTGTAAATGTTGGTTTGTGTTTACCTCTTAATAATCTTGCAACTTCAGTAGCAACTCTACCTACTGGTTTGTCTGTTGCATCAATTATATACCATTTTCTTTCTATTTCGCCTTTCTTTGGGCTATATGTAGTATTATTCATGGTATTAATACCCTCCATTTCAAATTAAAAAAATTTATTTTAAATTTATATAAAATATATTGAATTCTAACTAACTACCGGGGAGAGGTTAGTTAAAAATAATATATTTACATACAATGCTTAATTATTTTAATACAAAATACTGGAAAAGTCAAGCAATTTTCAATATTTTTTGTAGCTATAGTTTAATTTTCTAATCATTTCCAACAAGCAGTTCCAAAATCTTAGGATATATATTAATACAATTTGTTTTCCAGTTATCAGCAATTTGCTTAGCTTGTTCAGGAGAACCAGCATCTGTTTGAAGGTCAAATATTGTTTTGCTATTTTCTACTATTTTACATCTTACAGAAAAAACTTTTTCAGTGATTGGAGTTACCTCAGCAGAAATGGCAAATTTATCTTTTACAGATTCCATATTTTCCTTAAACTTGCTATCAACTTGAAGTTTTTGTATTCCAGGAATAATATCTATTGTAAGTTCAATAGCATTTTTTCCATCTTCAGTAATTTCATAAATTTCTGAGTTTTCTTCTTTGTATTTATAAACATAATTATCTTCTAAAAGGTCAAGTAAAAACTGTTCAAAATAGAAATAATTCATATCAACAATAGAAGTTACAAGTTCAAGTAATTCATTGTGTGATATAGGTTTATTAACTTTGCTTAAAATATAAAGAAGTAGTATTTTGCTTTCAGCTAAAGTTTGTTCATCTGAATTTAATTTCAAATTAAACGCCTCCTTTTAAGCCATATTATATCACAGAAATGCAAAAAGTAAA
>DJXP01000030.1:40169-40633 GCA_002449785.1 Clostridiales bacterium UBA7001 | reverse complement strand
AAGCAAAGGTTCTTGAGGGATTACCGATTCGTGGTGGAGATATGGTTTCTGACCAAAGCAGTAAAGTTGATAGTTGGTTAAATAAATTAGGAATTTAAAATATGGAGGAATTTAAGATATGGAAGAATTAAAATTAAATCAAGAATGGGATAAAGTATTCCCGAAAAGTGAAAAAGTTGAGTCTAAAAAAGTAACTTTTAAAAATCATTTTGGAATTACATTAGTAGCTGATATGTATGTCCCAAAAGAATATGATGGAAAACTTCCTGCAATAGCAGTAAGTGGACCTTTTGGAGCAGTAAAAGAACAAAGTTCAGGATTATATGCTCAAGAAATGGCAGAAAGAGGATTTCTAACAATAGCATTTGACCCATCTTTTACAGGAGAAAGTTCAGGAGAGCCAAGATATATGAACTCTCCAGACATAAATGTTGAGGATTTTCAATCAGCAGTTGATTTTCTAT